>DASYAJ010000464.1:0-12421 GCA_036501405.1 Kapaibacterium sp. (SeqCode) | reverse complement strand
CGCATAATGTCATGAGCACCGAGCATAAAAATTCCGCAGACATGCGGCTCTGCATCGATGCGCTGGAAGTGCTCTACACGCGGCCCGAAATCCGAACGGTCGTGCTCGTCGCGGGCGATCGCGATTATATTCCGCTCGTGCAGCACATGCGGCGGCAAGGCAGGAACGTTTTTGTTTGTAGTTTTCGGTCGAATGTTTCCGGCGATCTCTTGCAGAATATCGAGAGCGGCCATTTCATCGATGCGTTCGAACTGCTAAACGAAGAAGAACGGCGGGAACTGGAACTTTCCAGAAAGCTCGTGGACGCGCGGCAAACCGGTATGGTCGGAAGAATGCCGCGCAAATTAGGCTGGCAGCAAATTACGCCCGATACGCAAGCACCCATTATTCCCGCTCCAACTCCCGCCGTTGCGGGGCCAGCAATTGCATCAGGCACAGAACACGCGGCCGACCCATCCACGCGCCTTCGCCCTGCAATCCTTCCCACGCCTTCCACCAATGGTACGGCCATCCATGGTACGGCCATCAATGGCATAACCGCGCCCGCGATCAATGGTACGACAGCCTTCGCAATTCCTGCGCCGAACGCCGCGTCGGTTTCGAAGGAGAAAACAGTTCCGATGGTCCCGATTACCGATCCGATGACGAAGCGCGCGCTCGAAATTATGCTGCATCATTTCGGGCAGCACCCCGAAGTCTGGATGTCGCCTTTATTATGGAAACTTTCGAATGAACTTCCGCTCCTGGCCGATTTCGAACGAAAGGTATTGATCGCGAATCTCGAAAGCACGGGAGCGATTCGGATGGTCAAACGTCAGGGAACTCCTTACGATTATACCGTCGTACTCATCAATTATAATCATCCGACCGTGCGGTCCTGCGTTCCGTAATCCGCGGAAGCTTGGCCTTCTTCCGTATCCTCTAAATAGACGAGCGGGCCATCGTGCCGCGTGCGGAGATCGTAGTAGAAAACGGTTCCGAAGGCGCAAAGAATGCCAATGGAAAGAAGCGCAGAGAGCGTCAGTTCCACCGCAGCGGCGCGGACAAATCCTGGGAAGGTTGCGAGGAACCAATTAATCGTAAGATGCTCGCGCGTGAGAATATCGCTCCACCAAATCGCGACGTTGGGAACGAGAAGCGCAAGAAACGTTCCGAATGCGACGAGCCCAATGAAGAGCAAAATGGAAAGCGCAATCGTGATCCCAATAATCCGCCAGCTTGCGCGATAAGTGAGTTGCCAGCTTCGTTTCAGTGCCGCGATTGGCGACAGTTCCTCGCTGACGAGCGCCGGAACTGTCACGAAAAGACGCACGAGAATGTAGAGTTGCGCGGCGAACACAAAGCTGGAGAGTGCATCCCCGGCCGCGCCGGGAATAAAAGAAAGAATCGCGTCAACCGTCCAGAAAAAAATCACGTAGAGCAGATAGAGCGCGAGCATTTTCCAAACATGGCGCGCCAGCGAGGAACGAATCGCGGAACCCAATTCGAGCGGCCGCTCTTCGAACGATTGCGATGCAAGATCGACCGCGATGGCCGAGGCGGCAAAGAAGCCGAATATCAACGCGCCAAATCCGAGCGCGATCAGAAAGATCGGCGAAGAAAAATCCTGCACATTCGCCTTAATGTACGAACTAAGCCGCGTCGTGCTCGGATGGGGCGCGGCGCTGTCCGACATCTGGATTTTTTGCATCAAAAGAGGATTCGGTCCGATGAACTCGGCCGTAAAATCGTTCCGAAGCGTCGTGAGATCGGTATCGCTGAAATGAATATCGTGCCGCGCTTGCGTGAGAATCGAACTCGAACAATCGCTCGCGCCAGCCGCAACGAGAACGATTCCCGGAACAACCAGCAGAAGATAGAGCGGCGCATAGCGCGTGAACATTTTCACGAAGAGCGAAAATGTCTCCGCAACAAGTTCGACAATCCGGAGAGGGCGAGAAGGTATCAACGGTAAAACTTAAATAAAATGTCTATGGTATTTCTTTCAAAAATTCCTCTTCGCTGAGCACCCGCACGCCCAGTTCCTCGGCCTTTTGCAGCTTGGAGCCGGCTTCGACTCCTGCGAGGACGTAATGCGTTTTTTTGCTGACCGAACCGGATACTTTTCCTCCGCGCGATTCGATTTTTTCCTTCGCTTCGTCGCGCGTCAGAGCAGTTAAGGTTCCAGTCAGTACGAATGTCTTGCCGGAAAAAAATTCCGATTGGATCGGTTTCGCTTTTTTCTCCCCAACGAACGGAAGTCCTGCCGCGCGGAGCCGCTCCAGTAATTGTTTCGATTGCGGCTTTTGAAAGAACGCAAAAACGCTGGAGGCAATTTCGGGTCCGATGCCGGGAACATCGTCGATCGCTTCTTCGGACGCTTCCGAAAGCGCATCGACGGAACCGAATTCATCGATCAAAAGCTTCGCCACGCTCACACCCACATGCCGAATACCGATCGCAAAGAGAAATCGTGCCGTGGGCCGCGATTTACTTTGCTCGATTCCCTCGAGCAAATTATCGACTTTTTTATCGCCCATTCGTTCCAGCGCAATAAGTTCCAAGCGACGATCTTTCAGATCGTAGATGTCTGCAACGTTATGCAACAAATTCCCCGCGACAAGCTGCTCGACGGATTGGCTTCCGAGTCCCGCAATGTCCATCGCGGTGCGGGAAGCAAAATGAACGATGCGCCCGGTGACTTGCGCCGGACACTCGGGATTTTCGCAATACCAGTTCACTTCACCCGGCGGCCGAACGAGCGGCGTGTTGCATTCGGGGCAGTCTGTTGGGAATGAATACGGCTTCGCATTCTTTGGACGCTCCGACGGATCGATGCCTACCACCTTCGGAATCACTTCCCCACCGCGCTCGACAAGAACCATATCGCCAATGCGAATGTCCTTGCGTTCGATTTCATCGGCATTATGGAGGGTGGCGCGGCGAATGGTAATGCCGGTCAGCCCGACAGGTTCCAGTTCCGCAACCGGGGTAACCGTTCCCATCCGTCCGACTTGCAGCGTAATCGCATTCAGCCGTGTTTTCGCTTGCTGGGATTCAAACTTATAGGCAATGGCCCAGCGCGGCGATTTCGAAATAAAGCCGACCCCTTCTTGCTCGCGAAGGGAATTTACTTTGATGACCGCGCCATCGATCTGGAACGGAAGTTCCTCGTGGTGCTCCTGCCAGTGCATCGCGAACTGCATGATGCCAGGAATATCGCTCACCACGCGCGTATCCTTCGAGATTGGGAACCCAAACGCTTCGAGCAATTCCAGTCGTTTCGAATGCCTGTCGATTTCGGGCGCATGCTCGATTGCGGCATCGTCGAAGCGCAACTGATAGGCGCAAAAGCGGAGCGGCCGCTTTGCTACTTCGCGGGCATCGAGCGTTTTCAGTGTCCCGGCCGTCGAGTTGCGCGGGTTCGCGAATGGCGGTTCGCCATCTTCCTCGCGCTGCGCGTTCAGTTTTTGAAAGCCCGCGAGTTCCATAAATACTTCCCCGCGCACTTCGAAGCTTTCCCGCGAAAACTTCGCTTCGCGCAACGTCAGCGGGATCGCGCGAATCGTCCGGACGTTCGCCGTCACGTTATCGCCGGTCGTGCCATCGCCGCGTGTTGCCCCACGAACAAGCTTCCCATGCTGATAAAGCAGGCTCATGGCCACGCCATCGAACTTGAGTTCACAGGTAAATCCATCGTTGGGGTCGTGACCAAGCATGTCGCGCACACGTCGCGCAAAGTCCTCCACTTCTTCGGCATTGTAGGTATTCGAAAGCGAAAGCATCGGAACATGATGCACGGCGGGCGGGAACGCTTTCGTCGGTTCCCCACCGACGCGCTGCGTGGGAGATTCCGGCGTTACAAGTTCTGGGAACTCCGATTCGAGATCGCGGAGCTGCTGCATCAGCCGATCGTACTCGCGGTCGCTAATCGCCGGCGCGGCCAGCACGAAGTAGCGATAATCGTGCTCGCGAATCGTCTCACGGAGTGCAGCGATCTTTTGTTCCGTTTGAGCTTTTGTCATGCAATCTGTGGCATGGTGACGATGACGGTCATTCCTGCTCCGGGTGCGCTTTCCATTTCGAAGGTCCCTCCGGCCAGTGCGGCCCGTTCGCGCATCCCCATGAGGCCGAGCGAATGGCCGCTCGTCATCTGCGCTTCGTCGAATCCGACGCCATCGTCATGGACCCGAAGCCGGACGGCAGAAACATCTTCGCCATATAATTCCAGAAGTTCCACATCCACCGTGCGCGCATTTGCATGGCGCGCTACGTTCGTCAGCGCCTCTTGAAACACTCGGAAGAGCGCCGTGGCCTGCGAAGCATTGATGCTCATGTCGGTTGTGGGGAGTAAAATCGAGCAACAGAGGCCACTCCGTTTTTCGAATTCACGCGCTTGCCATTCAATGGCCGCAGCGAGACCGAGATCGTCCAATACGCTGGGGCGAAGTTCCGAGGAGATGCGCTGCACGCTGCGAATCGTTCCGTTCAGCACGTCGTTCATCGAATGAATCCGCCGTTCGATATCGACTCGCTCTGGAACGGTTTTTCGCAGCATCGAAAGGTCCATCTTCAGCGCCGTCAGCGATTGGCCCAGTTCATCGTGAACTTCACGCGCAATCCGGATGCGCTCTTCTTCCTGCATGACCTGGATATGCGCTGAAAGTTCCCGCAACCGTTCCCGCGAAAGACGTACCTGTTCCTCCGCCTGCTGCCGAAAAATATCTGCCCGCTCGACCCGGTGCGAAGTCACCCCGACCACGATCGCAAATAAAAGAATCGTCGCCATGACGACAAGCACCACCGCGAACGGCAGATCGTACCACTGCCATTGCGCCGAAGGAATCAGCGCGAGAAATCCCAGCACGGGCGGCACGAGCGCCGCTGCCGTAAACATCCGGCGACTCATCACGCCCGCAGGACCATTGGTCACAAGAATACGCGTCAAGCCACGATCGGGCATCACACACATTACCCCTAAAGAAAATAAAAAGTTACAGATCGCTCCCGGCACCGACATCTGGCTGTAATCGCTGATGCCATAGAGCGGTTGAAGGGAATACGCGTGACCAATCATCGCAAGCGCACTGACCGTAGCGCAAACAAGTGCAAAACTTTGGGCGACATAGATTGCCCGCTCTCGGAAGGTACTCAGAAGAAAAACAGAAGCGCTCGCGGAAAGCAAACAGAGCGCGCCGTTCGGCGAAATACGGCTCGTATGCTCGATGGGATCGAAAAGGAGGACGACCGAATCGGAAAAAGAAGGTCCTGGAAGCAGATACGCGGCGAATACCAACACAGAACACAAAACAACGATCGCGGAAAGCACTGTGGGAATTGCGAACGATATTCGAGAATACAAACAGAGGATCGATAGGACAATACTGAGCGTGAATACAAGACCCATCGAATGTGCCGGAGTGAACGCCGGAATCTGTTCGCCCAGAAGCGGCACTTTGAAGATCCATCGGATGGGAACGATCACGAATACGACGGAGCCGATAAATACCGCAATTCTGCCTACACGCCGCGCGCGATGAACGAACACCGGATTCGTTCCTCCAACGGAAGTGCTGTGGACGGGAGCAGCGGAATTCATATTCTTAAGGCCGTGGTGGGACCGGCTCGACCGGCGTAATCGACGGCGTTCCATGTGACCGCGCCGAGCTCTTCTTCGAATGCGTCCCCGTCGATGTTTTCCCATTCTGCTTCGATTGTCCTTTGAGTGTATTCGCGGAACTCGCGGCATGGTTCGAATTTCCGTGGTTCGCAGGCGTGCTCGTGTGTGAACTTGGCGCGGCTGGCTTATGCGCAGTATTAACTTGCCCAGTATTAACTTGTGCAGTATTCACTTGCGCAGGATTCCTTATTGGTAGCGGCGCATGAAAGGATGGAACGGGCGAAACTACAGGTGTCGGTGGAACGGGCCGTGGCGCTGTCGTCAGTGCATGCACATCGACCGGCGCGCCATTCAGCGTCACTTTGTCGCGCATGAGCACAAGATCGCGAACGACAACATTCGATCCCTGAATCGCGGGAAGCCCTGCCAGCGGCTGGCCATTGAAAGTCATTGCGACCGATTTTTGATTGCCGATATTCACCACGAATTCCTTCGTAGCGTGAAACTGATGTGATTCTCCGGGTTTTAATTCCCCTCGGTAAGCTGGAATGCCGTCCGGCGCGATCGATACCCAGACCGGCTGTGTGGCGCGCAATGTGAAGTGAAGAGAATCGTTCGGGCCAATCGCTGCAAGGGTACTATTATTAATGGCCGAAGCCGTTGCCGGAGCCGCGACGCGCTTGGGAACCGAAAGAGGCTGTGGCTTTTCGACCGGAGCCGGAACATAATCCTTCCCTGCGACATCCGGGTTCTCCTTTTTCGACATCCGTATCGTAAAAAATGCGGCAGCGCCAAAGACAAGCGCAAGCAGCACAATGACGACGTTCGTTGCGCGCTTCGTAACTTTAATCGGTTCGCGGTGCGGTTTTTCCTGCTCCACGAAATCATCGGCTACGAAGGTTTTCGCCGGTTCGTCACTCTTTTTAATTCCGAGCAGCGGCTTTTCTTCGGAAATGCGCTTTGGCGCGGGTTCTACCGGTTTCGGAAGCGGGGCCAGCCCCAGCCGTTCGCGGCGGGTACCCTCGGCTTCTTCCCAGAGGCTTCTGGAGGTCAGCACTTCCAATGCTTCCTTGCCGCCGGTTTCGACAAAATCGACAAGGTTTTCGGTCGTTTTCGAGACCGTCTTCACAGCCGTTTTCGCAAATTTCGCGGTTTCGCGCGCCACCTGCGTCAGCGGTGCAACATCCGCAGCAGAATGAGGACGACTCACGACCTTCGGGTCCTTCGGCGAGGTATGGGTACTACTCGGAACCGGAGCAAGCGCTTCCGGCAGTGGAACATTGACCGCCCGCGCATACTCACGCACGAACGCCAGCGCATAAGGGCCTTGCGGCAGCGCATCGAGATCGCCGGCCTCGATCGCCTCCAAATGACGGCGGTTCACGCGAATAGACGAAGCAATATCTTCCAGGCTGCGGTTTTTTGCTTGCCGCGCATGTTTCAGGGTCTCGCCAAATATTCGAAAAGTCTCCTGCGGTATCATCCTATAGTCCGGGTACATGAACGCGAAGCATCGCGGCGTTGGTTCGGATTTGGCCGGAAAATGAGCAGAAAATCAAAGTTCTCGGCAGGATGCAGGAGCATTATAAAATAAAAAACCCCGCCGAAGCGGGGTTTTCCAGATTTTATTCTTTCACTAATTTCAGCGTAAGCGTTTCGTTGTTCGCGGTTTGGAGGCGGACGTAATAGGTTCCCGGCGGTGCGGCGCTCATACCGAGCGGGACTTCTCGCGTGCCTTGCTCGAATACGCCGTTATAGCCTGCGTTTGCAACCTGGCGGCCTAAGAGATCATAAACGCCGATGTGCAAATATGCTTCCCGCCCGATGGAAAGCCAGAGCAGGCCATCGCTCGCCGTAGGGTTCCCTTCCAGCTTCGCATCGAGGATAATGGAAGAAGTGGTAATAGGATAGACCGCATCCGCAGCGAATTTCAGGAGGGTATCTAAGCCTATATCGTGAAGCGTGGGGATAGTGGAATCGAATGTCCCACTATTTGCTGTATCGCTCCAAAGATTGTACTGCGCGCGAAGAAGGTTCGAATAATCCGTTGAGTCAGCATCGTAATTCCACCCGCATCGAGGATTATCCATGAGGAAACGATCGATAGCACGGCATGCACGAAAATCCATCGCGCCGTTAGATGTTACAAACTTTACCTGCAACAAAGGAACTCCAAGGCAGAACCATTCATCATCGTTTCGAAGGCCGAGTGCGAAAAGGACAAAATTGAAAATGCTATCGCGACCACCAGGATAATATAGCACTGCGCTCCAAGAGTTTTGATAAGCACCCCAAGTAGATGAGGCATTTGCCGTTTTGTAACAATGTTTTATGTACCATTGCATGGTGTCGTATGCAGAATCAAACAAAATACCATTTACTTCTGCATAACCGGCAAAATCCAACGCAAGGCTACAGGAGTCTTGATTTGTCTGAATCGATTCAGACTTTTTGTCGTCCTTTTTTGTGATTTCGTTATCGCCACAAGTAAGCCACCCCGGGATCGATTGTTGAGAAACCGCAGAAACCGATGTCGAATAGTTAAATGCAGGCCAATAATAGGTCGTGCTTGCGGGATCGACAGGATTTGTTCCAATCACCGGGTCGGTATTGAGTGGATGTCCATAGCTGGAGCCATCGATCAGGCTCTCTTGCTGAAAGTGATATTCGGCGTTCGTTTGCGCTCGTGGCGAAGTAATGCCGAAGAGTGCGGCAAATAGAAAGGTTAGCATGATTGTAATTTTTTTGATAGGAACCTGATTAAGGAACCTTTCTGAAGGTTTTGAATTGTGCTGTGTGCTGGGTCTTGTATGTGAAGTACGCATGGTAGCATAGAAATATTGTGAGCGTTTTTTGACGTGTCCGCCTCGGACTTGACGGATGATTGCTCATCCGGGCGGACTCGGAAACTATGCAGAGCTTCCATACAAAGATACAACATTATTTCTAAAATTGTACCTCTCTTTTTCAACAGAATGGATTTCCGCTTGAAATTTCTTTAGACTCCCAAATTTATTAAAAAATAAAAAATAGTGGAACCACCCTCTGGAAAAGGTGCTCAATTAATGAATAAATACGTCTAGTTCATGAAGCACAAATGCGTGCGCAAAATAAAACACCAATGTTTTTAGAGAAAGCTATCTAAAAACTTGCTGTTTTGCGCTTTTTTTGCGTTTTTGAAAATTCGAGGCGAAAAAAGTGTTATATTTGTACGAAAAACTAAATGACAGGATAAAACGCACTAATTGGTGCGGGTGTATCCTGAGGAGTTTTTCCATGGCCAAAACAATTGCCTCCCGTCCGAAAGCCGGCACCCTCGCTCGTAATGGAGCTGCCGCAAAAAGAGCTGGCGCTAACCACCGGTTCGTTTCCAAATCTCTCGCGTTCGAGGGCATTACGTATGACGATGTCCTGCTGATTCCCGCCCACAGTACGGTGCTGCCCCGCGATGTCGATACCTCGACGTGGCTGACGCGCCATATTCGGCTTTCGATCCCGCTCATTTCCAGCGCGATGGATACCGTGACCGAATCTGCCATGGCGATTGCGCTGGCCCGCGAAGGCGGAATCGGGATTATCCATAAGAATCTTTCGATTGAACGGCAGGCCGAGGAGGTCGATCTGGTGAAACGTTCCGAAAGCGGGATGATCCTCCAGCCGATCACGCTGAGTCCGGAGCGATCCTTGCGAGACGCCCTTTTGCTGATGCGGAAGTATCACATTTCCGGGATTCCGATTATCGCCGAAGGCGGTAAGCTCGCTGGAATCATTACCGATCGGGATATTCGTTTCGAAACAGAACTCGATCGCTCCGTGGCGGAAATCATGACGAAAGAAAATCTCGTCACCGCGCCTTTGGGAACCACACTGGAGCGCGCCGAAGCGATCCTGCAATCGAAGAAGATCGAAAAGCTTCCGGTTGTCGATAAAGCCGGTATTCTGCGGGGTCTTATTACGTTCAAGGATATTCAAAAGAAAAAGCGGTTCCCGCTTGCCGCGAAGGACGATCGTGGCCGGCTGGTCTGCGGAGCGGCACTCGGCATTGCGGAAAATACGCTGGAACGCGCCCAGGCGCTGGTCGATGCGCAGGTGGATGTTGTCGTCGTCGATACGGCACACGGGCATTCGCAGGGGGTGATCGAGATGGTCCGCAAACTGAAGAAAGAATTCCCGACACTGGAAATAATTGCAGGGAACGTTGCAACTGCCGAAGGCACCGAAGCGCTGATAAAAGCGGGAGCCGATGCCGTAAAGATTGGGGTTGGGCCGGGATCGATTTGCACGACACGGATTGTGGCTGGCGTAGGGGTTCCACAGCTTACCGCGATCATTGAAGGCGCAAAGGGCGCGGCGAAATATGGAGTTCCCATCATTGCCGATGGCGGCGTCAAGCAGACCGGCGATATTCCAAAAGCGATCGCTGCCGGAGCGTCGAGCGTGATGATTGGGAGTCTTTTTGCGGGACTCGAAGAATCCCCGGGAGAAAAAGTGTTCCTCGAAGGCAGAACCTATAAAACGTATCGCGGAATGGGTTCCCTTTCGGCGATGGCACAGGGTTCCTCCGATCGTTATTTTCAGGACGCCGAAGAAGGTTTGCAAAAGTTAGTTCCGGAAGGCATCGAAGGGCGCGTCCCCTTTCGCGGCTCGTTGTCGGAGACGGTCTATCAAATGGTCGGCGGACTTCGCAGCGCAATGGGTTACACCGGCTGCGGAACGATTGCAGAGATGCAAGCCAAAGCGCAGTTCGTCCGAATTTCCGGGGCGTCACTGCGGGAATCCCATCCGCACGATGTGACGATTACGAAAGAAGCGCCGAATTATCACTTGTAACTGGGTACGATCGCAAAACAAACCTCAAAGAACTGCTCAGAATCATTCCAGTTTTTCTGGATTGCAAATCCACTTTCACTCAGGATTTTTTCGAATGCCTCGGGCGTATATTTGTAGGAAAATTCCGTAATAATATGTTCGCCCTCCTCGAAATGGACTTCCTCGCTTCCGAAGCAAATGTTCAAATTTCTTTTGCTCACAAGGTGCATTTCCACACGACTTTCCTGAGCATTAAAAAAAGCGTAATGCTCGAAATCCTCCTCCGATAGGGCCGCATCGAATTCGTTCCGAATTCGTCGGATGAGATTGAGATTGAACGCGGCGGTGATGCCGCTGGAGTCGTTATAGGCAGCTTCGAGAATGTCGGGATTTTTTACACGATCGTAGCCAATAAGAATTCCCCCATCGTCCCCGACCAATCTCGCCGCCTTCGTTAAAAATTCAATTGCTTCATTCGGAGTAAAATTCCCAATGGTCGAACCGGGGAAAAACACGACCCGATGCCCAATGTTCGCCTCTGGCGGAAGCGAAATAGGATTGGTATAGTCGCCGGAAACAGGAAGAATGGCGAGCAAGGGGAATTGCTGCTTCAAATCACTTGCAGCTCGACGTAATTGTTCGGTGGAAATATCGATCGGAATATAGGCCTTCGGATTTTTCAATGCTTTCAGCAACATTCTTGTTTTGATTCCCGCACCCGTTCCAAATTCGACGACCGTCGCCTCTGGACCGATCAGCTCCGCCATTTCCGGAAGATACGCGTCGAGGATCGAACGCTCGGTCCGTGTCAAATAATATTCAGGAACTTCCGTTATCTGCTCGAAGAGTTCCGAGCCGCGCGTGTCGTAAAAAAACTTACTGGGGATGCGTTTCGGAAATTCGCGAAGTCCTGCCAGCACTTCGCGCCGGAACGAATGATTGTGGGAAGTTTGAGGAAGGGGCCGGGCCATGTTCAAAGGGTCCATGCGGAGGTATTTTATGGAAAAAAGTAAATCTGAGAAACGGGGATAGCCGCATTCATCGTTCAATAAATATGCGTAAAATCCGCATTGCTTCGGTTTCGTTTTTGATGGAGGATTCTGTGGATGATCGATCGTCCACGCCTCACTCGGTGGAATATAATCTCGCCTCGGCTGCGCAATACATCGAACGTGCCGCAGCTGCCGGTGCGCACGTCGTCTGTTTTCCGGAAACCGTGACCACTGTGGGCGTTCAAAACGTTATGCCGACCGAACTTGATACAGAGGCATGGACTGCATTCTTCCGCGAGCAATCGCTGAAAAATTCCATTGCCATTGTCGCTCCGTTTTACGTGGTCGAAAAAAAACACAGCTATAATCAGGCCACGGTCATCGACCGGACCGGAAACATTCGCGGGTTTTACAGAAAAATTCAGCCAACGGGTTCCGAGGCACGATGGCTCACGCCCGGCAATGAGTTCCCAGTGATCGAAACGGGTTTCGGAAACATTGCGATCCTGATTTGCATGGATATTTATTTTCCAGAAATCGTTCGTATCTATGCAATGAAAGGAGCAGAGATCGTTTTTTGGCCTTCGACCACGCACGGCCCGACACAATCCGGACTCGAAGCGCAGCTTCGTTCCCGCGCGATCGACAACTCGATCTGGATTGTCGAATCGAACTACGCGGGAAATCCACCCTATGCTCCATATGCGGGTCATTATCATCCGGGCAATGCTCGCATTGTCGATTTCAATGGCGATATTATCGCGCAGACCGGTCGCCGCGATGGGCTTGCCGTTGCCGATATCGATCTCGATGAGCGCAAGCAAACTTCGAGCGTCGTCCTCATTCACGATCCCGACGATACCCGCGCCGATATGGAATCGCTTGTGCGAATGGACCTTTATGCAAAGGAATACGCCGAAATCGCGAAGACGCAAAAACGATTTTACGATACAATAAAATGAAGTTCCTACGCCCGCTCGCTGTTCTATCTCTGATGTTAACACTCGTTGGATGCAGTTCC
>DASYAJ010000463.1:0-2076 GCA_036501405.1 Kapaibacterium sp. (SeqCode) | reverse complement strand
GCTCGTCCGGGCCTGGAAACATTGCGCGATCTTTCTGCGACTGATGCTTGAAAATCGCTTCGAGCTTCAGCGAGAGGTCGGTCTCGCTCATGGGCACGAGAATATCGGCTTCGTCCAGCGGCCATTCCTGCCAGGCTCCGCGATAGAGCCACAAAACTGGACGCTCGGAAGCGGGAATTCTTCCCAATGCCTGTCGAAGGATCCAGAGGCAAACGCGGTGAGTTCCATGCGGATCGGAAAGATCGCCGGCAGCCAGAATACGATTGGGATTTATTTTACGAAGGAGTTCCACAGTTTCGGCAATATCCGGCTCGCCCGGCGGCGCTTTTTCAATCGCGCCGGTCTGGTAAAATGGCAAATTCATAAAAATGCAGTGGGAACGATCCAAGCCTACATGCATCGCGCCACTCACGGCCTCCGCTTCACGAATGAATTGCTTAATCCGTGCCACCTCCACAATATCGACTTCGCCCGGAGCTTTGTTCTGCAAAAAATAGTCGATTTTCTTCTCAATTCCTTTATGCGAAGTGGGATCGATTCCCATCGCGTTCAGATATTTCCCAACAAAATCAAGGTAACGCAGAACATCGTGATCGAATACCGCGATATTCCCGCTCGTCTGATACGCGACATAAACATCATTCCCGTTCTCGAGCAACTTCCGAAACATTCCACCGGCGGAAATCACATCGTCATCCGGATGCGGGCTAAAGATAATAATTCGTTCCTCATGGGGCAGCTTATGATTATCGCGCACCTTATGTCCCAGCTTTCGCGCAAATTTCTTATTCAATGCATCGCTATCGTCATCTAAAACAAGCGAGGCTAATCCATTTGCAATATAATCGTCACGCGAAAGTTCCGCAATGGGCTTCTGCATTTTCTCTGCAAGCCAGATAATTGCGCGTAACCTTTCATCATTACTACCTCCCAATCCGCTTCTTGAAAAGAAATGGGAAGTTTCTTCAAAATCGTAATACTGCGTAACCAGCCACGGCGTTTTTACTCGGGTTAGTTCCGCTGCTGCATTCGAATCGAGATGAAACGAGGCATTCGGATGCCCTTGTAAAAGTGACGCAGGAAGTTCCAGCGTTCGGGGACCCTCGATGGCCCGCTTCACGACATTCGCCTTATTCTCTCCAAGCGCTGCAAGAATAATTTCGCGTGAAGAAAGAATCGTGGCAACACCCATTGTAATGGCTTCCCTCGGAACGTTTTCCTCTCCGAAAAAATCGGCTGCAGCATCGCGGCGCGTGAAGGGATGGATAATGACCAGTCGCGTTCGCGAGTCTGCCGGAGTTCCCGGCTCATTAAAGCCAATGTGGCCGCTTCGCCCAATTCCAAGAATCACTAAGTCCAATCCACCGGCTTCGGCAATCTTGCGTTCATACGCCTCGCAAAATGCTGGAACTTCTTCCCGCTCCAAAGTTCCATCCGGAATATGAATATTCTCCTGCGGGATATTGACATGCCGGAAAAAATGCTGCTGCATAAACCGGTGATAACTTTGCAGTGCGTCCGGAGCAATCGGGAAATACTCGTCGAGATTGAACGTCCGAACTTTGGAAAGGTCCAGCCCTTGTTTATGGAGCGCGATCAACTCCCGGTAAATCCCTTTTGGCGTCGAGCCCGTCGGCAGACCGAGCACCGCATTCGGTTTCTTCCGCACCAGTTCCGCAACCCGCGCAGCAACAGCCCGCGCCAAATCGGTATGATCCGCATGGATAATCGCTGGAATTTTAGCCGGATCGGTCTGCATAATTACTTGAACAACAAAAGTCGTGCTTCAAATTTTCGCTATGCAATTTTTATTATCAAATTATCGCCGGGCGGACTTTTCCCACTTCACCCTGCGTTTAATCGCCAAATTTTTCAATACTCTCCTTGCCAAAATATTCGATCCTTTCGCTTATCCTCTTTCTTTCGGCTGCACTTTCGATTCCATCGAGAGCCCAGAGTTCGAGTTCCGATTCCACCCATTTCGCGACCACGTCCCCCGCCCCCGATTCCACCAATCCCTTCGGCCAGCAACCGCATACGATGAGTTCCATCGATCGCCGCGAAGTACCCAACCCG
>DASYAJ010000462.1:0-3354 GCA_036501405.1 Kapaibacterium sp. (SeqCode) | reverse complement strand
GATGTAGGCGTGACCTTCAGGTCACGCCGTGTGTGCGCTCCGCGACCGCGACCGGAAGGTCACGGCCACGATCTTAAGATTATTTCGAAATCGAAGCTGTCGTTGCACGCGTGCTATCGAGCTTTAGCTCGTTTCGTACCGCGACCATTCGGTGATCGCCGAGATAGCAATGGAGATAAACTCGATCGCCAGCCGCATCCTTTTGCAGCGAATCGATGGTTAAGGCGGCGGCATGAACATGCGCGTCGTAATAGGAACCAAACCGCTGGCCTAAAATGCTGGCTACTGGAAAATTGTAAAATCTCATGCCGAATTTTTTCGCATTCTTCTGTTCCCGGTTCAGCAGGATTTTTTCATACGGAATTTTCGGATCGAGCAGGCTCACATCCGCCGTGACGCCTTTGGCTTTCAGCGATTGGAAGTCGCTGGCCACCGGATAAGCTCCGGTGAGTACGCGATCGTTCATCCGTGTAATCGGCGCACGGTAGAGCTTCGTAATCGGGTTCGTCGGTGTGATGAGAACCCACCCGATGAAAAAAGTGAGTCCGGCCCAGACAATAATGCCGGTCCAGAGAAATTTATTATGTCGCATAATGAAAACTATCTTTACAACTGCCGAGCCAGACGAGGCAAGCAAGACAATGAAAACATTTTAAACTTCTCAAAACCTTTTCTCAAAACCTTTTAAAAATAACCCCGCATAAAAAAGAAGCTCCCCCGCCTTTTCAAGGCGGGGGTTGGGGGGTGGTTACCCCAAAAACTTATTCTGCTCTTTCTGCAGCTCTTTAATCAGATATTTGAAGCGCGGATTTTGAGAACCATGTGCAAGGGGGAAGTAATGCTCCTGCGTTTCCATGATATACTTGATCGGATTTTTCTTCACATTGAAATCGAGGCAGCGGTAAGTATCCAGGCGGTCTGCAAGCTTGAGCATTCGTGCATCCTCGCTGGCGGCCTGCAATTTTTCGATATACTCTTTTTCGACCCACGCCTTCATCGGCCCTTCGGCTTTAATATCTTTGGTCAGCTTCTGGACGAGATAGCTGGTATAGGAACCGAAATTCAGTTCCAAAATTTCTGGCGTAAGGACGTGGGAATCTTCCAGTGTATCGTGCAGCAGCGCCGCGCAAAGAATGTTGGTGTCCGTCTGATTGAGTTCAATCAGCATGATTTTCGAGACGCGGCTCGGATGCCAGAAATAGGGCGTACCGTCCGGACGCTTTTGGAACTCATGCACGCTCTCGGCCATATCGTACGCATCGAGAACCTTATTAATTCCCAGCGCATCGACATTCCGCTCGCGAAGAAGCCGCTCCAGCTCGTCGCGCGAAAGATAAGTCTCGTTATATTTTTGCTGCTGAAAATCCACCGTTGTCGTCATGACCTTTAGATCACGATCACCTTTAGAATAGTAAGAAGTTTATCTTTTGTCGTGACCGAAAGGTCACGACGACAATCGAACATTCAGATTTTCCTAAAGGTTGTGGAATCGATAGTAATCCTGTAAATCCATCCAACCCGAAGCAGATCAGCGATCATCCGCGTAATCCAGGTTCTTTTTTATACATTGAACCGGAAGTGCATGATGTCCCCATCCTCGACAATATATTCGCGGCCTTCGCTCCGCAAAAGACCCGCTTCGCGAACGGCTGATTCCGTTCGTAAACGAAGAAAATCCCCCAGCTTCATCACCTCGGCGCGGATGAAGCCTTTCTCGAAATCCGTGTGGATCACGGCTGCGGCCTCCGGCGCTTTTGCGCCTTTGCGCACGGTCCAGGCGCGGACTTCCTTCGGGCCCGCAGTGAAATAAGTTTGCAGCCCGAGCAATTCGTATGCTTCGCGGACGAGCGCATTCAGCCCCGGTTCTTTCAGTCCGAGTTCCTTCAAAAATTCCGCGCGTTCTTCAGTGGGAAGTTCTACAAGTTCCATCTCGATCTTCGCGCAAATGGGAACTACACGCGCGCCTTCTTTTTGCGCAATCTCGCGGATGGTATCGATCCATGCATTGCCTTGCGCCACGCCGTGCTCATCGGTGTTGGCGACGTAAAGCACCGGCTTGGCGGTCAGCAAATGCATCTCGCGAAGCCAGGTCTGCTCATCGTCTGAATGGATGGGAAGATATTTTGCGAGGCGCCCTTGCGCCATGTGCTCGCGAAGCCGGACATAGAAATCGGATTCGGCGCGCGCTTTCGGATCGCCCGTCTTCGATTTGCGCTGCGCAGCGTCCTGTTTTTTATCGAGCGTTTCGAGATCTTTTAATATAAGTTCCGTCTCGATCACCTCGATGTCGCGTTTCGGATTGACCGAGCCATCGACATGAATCACATTCGGATCGTCGAAGGCGCGAACGACATGCGCGAGAGCATCCACATCGCGAATATGTCCCAGGAATTGATTCCCAAGCCCTTCGCCTTGCGACGCGCCTTTAACGAGTCCCGCAATATCGACAAACTCGATGGTCGCCGGAACTTCCCGCGCCGGATTGACGAGCGCCGTCAGTTCCACGATGCGAACGTCCGGCACCGGAACGACGCCGGTGTTCGGCTCGATTGTGCAAAAAGGATAATTTTCCGCCGCTGCCTGGCTGCTGGCCGTAATCGCATTGAACAAAGTCGATTTTCCGACATTCGGCAGCCCAACAATTCCACATTGTATTCCCATTATTCGATTTTAATCGCACACTACGCAAGACAGGGGAGCATAGTGCCCGGAAGAACCAAGATTTACTTGATGGAAAGGATGTTCAAAATAACACTCGGGTATATCCTATCCTTTTTCATCCTGTTCATCCTGGTTCATTTTATAAGCCCCACAATACATCGCGGCCCACCAGCGGCGTTCGAGGAAGGGGAGCAGCCAGCGTGGACCGGCTATACCGGCATTGAGAAAAATTCCGCGCTTTTTTTTCAGTCCCATTTGACGCATCAGGATATCGAGCTCCAACGGCGAATATTGCCGCTTCTGATGTTCCAGATAGCCGCCGCGCGCGCCGAAAACTCTTCCTTTCGTGGCCGTCCGAATGCCGAAGATCGTTCCTTCCAGTTTACGCAGTAATCCCGCGCGATTGGGAACGCTGACAACGAGCACCCCACCGGGTCGGAGCAATCGGGAACACTTTTCAATCGCCGCTTCATCGTCCTCTACATATTCGAGCATCGAAAGCGAGAGGATCAGATCGAATGGGCCTTTATCGGACTCGAATGCTTCGAATGAGCTTTGTTGAAATTGGACCTGTTGCTCGTCATTCGTCATCCTTGATTTATAATTCCTTGCCTGTTGGATCATCGCTTCCGAAAGATCGATGCCGGTGACATTCCATCCACGTTCGGCAAGCAAACGACTGAAGACGCCAGA
>DASYAJ010000461.1:0-5019 GCA_036501405.1 Kapaibacterium sp. (SeqCode) | reverse complement strand
ACTAAGTTTTATTAGACCGTTCATTGTTCACCCTCTCCGATTTTTATTTTTCGATAGATGACGTTACTTATAGGCGAATTCCGTGCCTCTTTATGTGCGAATGGGTAACAAAACTTCCAAATCGCTGTTAAAAATGTCAAGAAACAGTTCATAATGTTCGCCGATCTCCGGGGCTTTTATGGTTTTGACAAATGCTGAATAATTTATTAAAAAAAGCAAAAGGAAGAGTTGGGACTGCTTTTCGAGCGTCCGAATCTCTTCATCATCTTGTGGCTTCCGAATTTCCTTCACAAATACGGAGTCAACTCCTTCGATCATGGATTGTAATTAATCGAGCTCGTTGGAGGCCACACAGGCGCGAAGTTCTCATCATGGGGTTTCGTGTTCATTATGCACAATGGCAACTGCTATTGTATCTTTTCCGCGAGATTTTTTTGGAAGGATCCTATTTGTTTGAATCGAATACAGAGTCTCCCACGATTGTGGATTGCGGCAGTAATATCGGCATGTCAATCCTTTTTTTTAAGATGATCTATCCAAAGTCGCAAATTATCGGTTTTGAACCCGATCCAGCCACTTTCGAGACTCTACAATCGAACATTGAATGTAATGCGCTGGCCGGAGTGAAGGTTTATCCATTTGCATTAAGCGGCGGCGATGGAATGATCGATTTCTACCATAAAGATGACGATGCTGGTTCGCTTTTGATGAGCATTCATAAGATCCGAATGGGCGGCGAGCGAATTGTCGTGCCCACCCGAAAACTTTCTTCTTTTGTGACAGGACCAATTGATTTACTTAAGATGGATATTGAGGGTGCCGAAGAAGAAGTAATAAAAGAATTAGTGGCGTCCAATGTTCTATCGTTTGTCCAGCAAATGTTCATTGAATACCATCATCACATAAATAGCTCTGAAGACACGTTCTCGCGTTTTCTTGCATTGCTTGAGCAATCCGGTTTCGGATATCAGATCTCTAGCGATGCAAAAAAAGGGAAGATTGCTCGATCGTCTGAATTTCAGGATATTCGGATCTACTGCTACAGAAAACAATAAAGCGAATTTCACGTCAGGCTCTAGTGGGTAACAAAACTTCCAAATCGGAGTTATTAATAGAAATGCGGTTACTCCATTTTCTCTATGCTGCAATTCTGGGCGTATCGTTGACGGCGCTGAGCGCTTGTACGACCGCTCCGCCAGGCGTTCAGCCGCTTGTCTATTCCCAGCAATATCATTCGAACGTCTCGACGATTGTCTGGCCGGCGGCGGCGGCGCGAGCGAGCGAAAAGGACCTCACTGCTCCCGACTTTCGATGGCGCGATAGTTCCGGCGCGCTCGATAGCCTTTCGAACCATCGTGGACAAACAGTACTCGTCAATTTCTGGGCGACCTGGTGCAATCCCTGCACCGGCGAAATGCCGGATCTCCAGTCTGTTCAAAAAACAATGGGCGATAGCCTTTATATCATCGGTGTTTCGGACGATAATTCCGGCAACACATTCAATACTGTGCAGAGTTTTATTTCGCAGAATAAATATAGTTACCAGTTCGCGCTCGATTCGGAATTCATGCTTTACGAAAAATATTTCCCAGACTTCACCGATTTTGCAATCCCGCAGTCCTGCTTTATCGATCCAGCTGGGAATTTAGTTTTTACTGTCACCGGCGCGATGGGCAACGATGCGACCGTCCTAACATTCGCTCGCAAAGCAGCTGCGGAGTAACACGCTCTCTGCGATTGCGTGATGGCTATTATTTAATCACAACAAAGCTTCCGGAGGCTACGCCTGTTCCACCATCGAGGGTGTGCAGGCGGTAATGATACGCACCGCTTGGGATTGCTTTCGCACTCAGCGTGAAGGCCGAGGCTCCGGCACTTTGGCATTGCATGGCATCGGAATAAACAATTGTTCCCAAGGCATCGAGAATATCGAGCTTTACCACGACCGCTCGCACGGCCGTGAAGGGAATGGTAAGCGTGCTCGCAGCGGTGAGTGGGTCGGGCCGCGCAGCTTCCGGTTTGGGAACAATTCCATAATCGGGCGACCAGATCGTTCCATAACGCAGCGCGTTATAAATGAGGCTGTCTCCACATAAAAATTGGAGCGTAATGCTTCCCGTGTCTACGCTGGAGCCGAGAAGACACTTATTGAACCGATAATCGCCGTTGTTGAGTTGGAACTGGGTGATGTGAAAATCGGTCAGCGTTGTATCCGAAAGCGTAACGATAAATTTCAGCGCGAGAATCGAGGTCCCGCTATCGAAGGTCATGTTTGCGCCATTGATAAAGATGGGCAGGATGCGCATTCGCGTGATCGTAAGCTGTTCCGGCGCGAGCGAAATTTCCGGCGAACCGCTCATGCCGGACTGCGGAACCCAGCTCGTTTCGGGACTCATCACATCGCTGTTGTATTCGAGCACGATCTTCATCGCGTTTAATCCCACATCGACAAATTTCGATCCCGCCGTGATGTAAACCGTCGTCGTATCGCCGGGCGAAACGATCGTGTTCGTTGCTAAAGCACGAAAGAGGATGGTGTCGGTAGGAATCGTAAAGCCCGAAAGCACGATGGTCCTGTTTGGCGCGGTGTCCGCATCGGTTTTGATCGTGAGCGTATCACTTACCGGACCGCTGAATTGGGGAACGAATGCGATGGTGTCGTATGCGGTCGAACCGGGATTCACGACGAACGGCGCCTTTGGACCGCCCGCGATGTAGAATGTCGTTCCCGTGATCGCGAGCGAATCGACATGAATGGTATCGCAGCCGAGGTTCGTGATGGGAACGATGGTGTCCCGTGAATCGCAGAAACGGATGGAATCGAACACGCGCGGCGCGGTGTCGAGCAGCATTGTTTTGGTTCCAGGCTTGACGAAGACGGAATAGGGAATCATGCTGACTTGATTTGCCGGAGCGCCCGGCAAGCTGTCGGTGATTTTTAAATAGCCTTGATAGTTTCCGAGAACGAGTGGTAGAGCCAAAATCCCTTCTTTTACGGTATCATCACTTGTTATCCATTGGCTAAACGGAAGCCACCGAAACTGAGAAAATGGCGGGTTCTTCGTTTTCGTTGAATCGAGCCACTGGGCCGTAACAAACAACTTATCGCACCCTTGTTCGATAATTGTAAATGCAAATAGTGAACTATCGCATCGAGTAATGGTATCCAGATCGATTTCATTGGGCATTCGATTACCGTACCGATCGCGGAGCACAAGCTGAGGATTGTCCGACTTCCCAATGCCCGATACCGAGTAAGCGAGCCGAACGGCCTTTCCGAGAATATTTACATTCAGAATGAGCGAATCGGCGAGCGTGCCGATTTTCGACGGTGCAAAACGGATAGAGAAATGTTTCGAGGAGTGCGAAGGAATCGAATCGTTGGTAAAGACGGTATCGAGCAAAAAGTTCGTTCCCGATTTCATTTGGGAGCTAATAAGCTGGACCGAAAAACAGCTATCGTTCGCGATGGTCAGCACGGTATCGCGGCTTTGGCAGAGCGCAGTCGAATCGTATTTTGCGGTCGCCACTAATTTCAATGGATTGAAAAATGCGAGCGCTGACTTGACCAGGATGGTATCGTAGCTGATCGAGCCGCCGCCTTCGAGTTCCAAAAAAACTTTCGAGGAATAAATGCCGGATGTATTGGCCGTAAGTTCCAGTTTGAGCGCGATGCTGTCGGTCGGAAGCAACGTGACGGGGAACATAAGCGGGGCGTTCGTCTTTGGATCGAAAAGATCGAGTGTGGGAACCGGCGGGGAAGTGGCGCTCAGCACGATGGCTGTATCGCAGCTTAAGTTCCTCAGCCAGATCGTCGTATCGCGCGGGGCACAGACGCCAATGGAATCGACTTGGAGCATCGAGGCAGGCAGCGCGAACTGTGGCATCGAGCCATCGCCGCCATCGATCGATTTGTAAACGTTCCCGGCATCGTCGAAGGCATAAATCACTTCACCCCGGCAGCCCGTTACCGTAAAACGCGTATCGAGAATATGAACAATGTCACCATTCAAGTGCCTCGAAATGAGAGGACCGCCAACATTCGTCCATGTCTTCCCGCTGTCTTTGGAACGATAAAGCGAGCCGGTATTGGTATCTTGCACATAGAGCGTGAAGCCAAATCCTTCCAAATCGCCGGTGGTGTGGAAAGAAAGCTGCGTTCCGGCATTCCAGGTCTTGCCGAAATCGCTGGACCAGCGAATGCGTGTATTTGGGAGCGGAAAAAGCCGGTCGTTTTCCGGGGCTGCAAAGAACCAGGATGTTCCCTTTACGCCGTAGACACCCCAACTTTCGGAAGTATCGTCAGGCGAAAGAAAGTTCCAGCTCCGACCGCCATCCGACGTATAGTGCCATTCACTATGCTCATATCCGGTAGCGACACCATGCAGATTATCGACGAAAGCGAGGCCGTTCGTGGTATCGAAGGAGGGTTGGAATGTCACGCCGCCATCGAACGATGATTCTCCATTTCCAAATCGAGTCGAAACGATGAGAGCGGAAGGCGTTTGATACACCGCCGTCGCGCTTTCGGAAGTGCTTGCAGGTTTCCAGGTTTGCCCGCCATCGGTGGTGCGATAGAGTCCGGGATAAAGAACTCCAGTTCCTGCAGTCACAATAGGTTCTGCGGTGAGCCAGCCATGGAGCGCATCGCTCATGTAAATCGAGGTGATCGCGTGTTGCGGCCGCGATCCATCGGAGTTCGGCGGGAGCGCATAGTGCAGCCATGTTTGCCCGCCATTCGTCGTCTTATAGATGCCTTGGTCGAGAACACCGCCTATCCATCCGAGCGATTCATTCAGAAAATAGGAAGCACGGATCATGCTTCCACTCTGCTGTGAAAACACAATCTTCCAATGCGATTGCCCTGAAGCCGGAACCGAAGCGACGAGCGCGAACGCCATCACGCTCATCGCGCAGAAAAGCATTCGTATTCGGATAGCAAATCGAAAAGGCATGGTGAAGATGTTCGAGGTTTGTTTTATAACTCCCGGCGAGGCATAAGGTCACATCGAATGACAG
>DASYAJ010000460.1:0-1886 GCA_036501405.1 Kapaibacterium sp. (SeqCode) | reverse complement strand
TATTTCATAATGTTCCTTTCTTAGTGTGGATAATCGGGAATGATTACGTTCCTGGGAATGTCCCAGATTTTCACGTAATCGAGCAGGTGGTGCGCGGCCGGGCGTCCGTGGACAGGCCAGAAGCCGGGATTGTTCGTGTGTGTTTCGAAGTATTGCCGTTCCTTCATTTCCGCGCAATTTTTCTTAATACCATTCCTTTCGCGGTTTCAATCTCGATAAAATACGTTCCCGATGCGAAATGCGAGAGATCGAATGACGCTTCGGAACTATAAGGATTCGATACGTCGAGCAATTGCTCTCCTAATACATTCAGCACTCGAACTCCGAGCACGGCCTGACCAGCAAGAATGGTAACCATTCCCGTGGCTGGGTTCGGATAGATTGCGAGCGAATCGTTGGCCGGTGCAAGTACCACCATGCTCTGCGTCGAATCGGTCATTTGCGGAATCGGACGGATATAAATAGCATAATTTAGACCGAAATTATAGCTGATATCGACGGCCAACATCGTATCGTCGAATACGCCCATGGCAATGACGTCCGGACCGGCGAGCTTATCATTCCCAACCATCCGCCAATGACTGCCGCCATCGAGCGAAAGAAAGACGCCGCTCGTCGTACCGGCGAAGAGATGCGTTCCATCGGTCGAAAGGCAGTTCACATGCATGGGAACTCCTGCAGAATCGACCGTCACCGCGGCCCAGTGCTCTCCGCTATCCGACGAGGCAGTAACGGAACCATTGGAGGTGATCAAAAGAAGAGAATCCATCTGCATCATCGTGCCGGTAATAGACGACGTAAGCTTTGTCCAGTTATTTCCTGTATCGATGGAACGCCAAATACCCATTGAATTCGAGGCAAAAATATTTATTCCTATCGTGGCAAGATTATCTGCAGAAATGTTTGCGATGTTATCCCACGTGTTAAATTTGCCGCTATCCTCCGAACGATAAATTCCGGAATTACCATCACCACAGTATAGATATTTTCCATTTGAACAAACATTGCCACCAGCAACCGCAGTCCAATGTAAACCATTATCACTTGAAGTCGACGCTGTTCCAGGACCAATGGAAGTTTCACCCCAGAAACGCGTCATTCCTGCAAATAAATATTGACCGAGCGAAGCGAACGAAGTAATGTTCCCTTGTGAGAAATCGATCCCATTGCCGTCCACGACGTATCCATTTGCTACCGAGTACCGATAAAGCTCGTTATTCGAGGTACTCGAAATAAAGAGAAGCGTATCGTGTGCCCCGAAGGCGGAAACCTGCACATTCAGGTCGATATAGTTCCACTGCGCGAGACAGGGAACCGAAATTAAAATAATTGCGAAAACGAATACAATGTGTTTCATGGGATATCTCCCTACAAGGATTATGGGATAAAGCGAATCGTGAGCGATGATGTGCCTATTGCGGTATCGAGATACGTGTTGGAATGGTCCCTGGAAGAACCGCTGATATGGATCCGGTCGGTTGTTTCATAATTGTCGTAAAAACATCGCGATAGCGCCGTTTGCAGTGCCGCCCCGCTTACTTTGACAACGATTTGATTTGAAGTATCTAAAGCGAAAGGAACTAAAGCGCAATCGAGTCCATACGTAGTATCTAGATAGCCGTCTCCGGCAATTTCATCACCAACGTAATAAAACTGCAGCATCTTAAGGATTCCGTTCGTTTGGTCTGCAACTAACCTTAGGCCATAAGCACTGAGTGTGTCGCCGATCATAGAAAAAGACGAATCCTGATACTGGAACGTCCAATTGCCCGCAAAGGAGTAATCGTTTCCAGAATCAACGTTTGTGACATCTGTATTCGATGGCCTGTCCCACGTTTCAGAGCTTTGCTCATAGTGTTCAGGCAGGTTTTGAAATGAAATTGAAA
>DASYAJ010000459.1:0-1685 GCA_036501405.1 Kapaibacterium sp. (SeqCode) | reverse complement strand
CAGATGTGGATACACATCATTGTATAGGGCTCGTGCTTTATCAGAATCATTGGCTTCCTACTTTTGAAACGGTAGTCGTAAATTTTCCGGCAATGGTCGTCGTTCATGCAATGGCAATACAATTGTTTGGTAATACTGTGTCTGGATTCCGTTTGTTAGAGTTTCTCTGGCAAACAGTCGCGCTTTTTGCTATATACAAAGTAAGCCGGCTGTGGCTTCCTTCGAGAGCTTCGCTTCTTGGTTGCTTCTTTTTTGCCATATACTATGTTTTTGGTCCCGATCAGTTTTTGGGGCAACCGGATTGTTTCGCTATTCTACCTCTGGTGTTGGGCATCGGATTCTCGATCAAAGCCAGTCGGGAACAGGCAGTTCGAGCGCAGCGATTGTGGGCCATTGGGGCGGGAATTTTTTATGCAATCGCCGTATGGTTTCGTCCAACTTTTTCTCTTGTTCTTGTGCTCCCCCTTCCATTTCTGTTCGATCTTCGCAATCGTCTTGGTCGCATCCGAGCTATTCTTGCACTGTCGGCGTTTGCATTGGTGATCGGTTCGTATGTGCTTCTGCTCGCATCCGTTCCAGGCGGCTTGCAACAGGAATATCTGTATTTCATTCGTTATAATTTCGAAGTCTACAGCCATGCTTATCATCTGGAAGCATATTCGAAGCGGGCCTGGATTGCCGCAGGCATGGTGGTCTTTTGGAGCTTGTCGGAAATTTTGAAAAAGAAAAGAGGTAAAGGTGAAGAATTTTCAATGCCTCTCGCGGAAAGAAGGTTCCTTTTCGCTTCGTATGCCGCGGTGGCTCTTGACGTAATTCTTATGGGTCGTTTGGCAGGTTATCATTTCGTTCCATTTTGTTCCTTGTTCATGCCCGTACTTGCAGCGATACTCTGGGAATGGAAGGATGTTGTTAATGTAAAATACCAAAAATGGATATTTGCCTCCATGATTGCACTGCTCACCATTCTACTTTATCCATCGGGAAAATTATCAAAGGCAATTTGGAGTACTCGATCTGAGGCATTCACGGAAGCCTGGTATGAAGATCCCGTCGATAGCATGACGGTTGCATACATTTCACGATATACGAATGCCTCCGATTCTGTTGAAGTCGCGGCATTCTCTCCTTCGCTGCGATGGCGAATCGATCATCCGCATGTGACACACTTTACTACTGTCGTGGGACTTTTTACACGAAAACCGGATGGTCGCTTTACGGATTATCAGCAAAAATGGCGAGAGGAGTACGTGAACAGAATCGCATCCTCACGTCCAAAGTTTTACATCGCTCAAAATCCTCTTTCAAACAATCACGAGGCGAGTGGCCTTACACTCTTGTTGGAACTACCGGGTCTTTCGAATTTATTAACCCAATCTTATCGGCTCGATACGACGATCGGAAGATACTGGATTTACGAGCGACGATGATTTTCGAACTTATATCGAAAGCTGTCCGTTCTCGCGCCACTCTATGGGCCTCTTTTCAAAATCCTCAACTTCCGAACTTTCCGAGTCCGCAGTACTCGATGCGCTCCGCACTGTGAACGATCCCGATCTGCACCGCGATATTGTCTCGCTCGGTATGATTAAAGACATCGCAATCCAGGGAAAAAACGTTAACTTTACTTTCGAACTGACAACGCCTTCGTGCCCGGTTCGCGATGAGCTTCAGAACCAGGCGCAGAC
>DASYAJ010000458.1:0-2327 GCA_036501405.1 Kapaibacterium sp. (SeqCode) | reverse complement strand
GGCAAAGTAAAAATTCGTGATGTAGGACCAATAATAAATCCCAGATGAAGGATCAATGTGCGTTTGAACTCCCAGACGCGGTAAAATCAGGAGTATAACGACAAGCACAGCATAATACAAAGGAAAAATACGGAGTACCCGCCTTCCATAAAATGTTTGAAAAAACCGCTTCTTATTTTTAGCATCCGCGAGAATTCCTGTGATGAGAAATCCGGAGAGGACGAAAAAAAGATCGACCCCAATCCAGGAGAATCCGGTTATCATGGAAAGAGTAGAAAGAATACGGCCCTGCTTGGGAGCTAATTCTAAATAATGACGCCACACAATTAGCAATGCTGCTAACCCTCGCAACCCATCGAGGGCAGGATAGTGACGTCCGGCATGTTCTCGATGACTTGAACCCTCCATGGGACTATTTCGTCAAAATCTCTCCTCCACCGGGCCGAACAACGATGGTGTGCTCGAAATGCGCGCTCGGTTTGCCGTCTGCGGTGAGCACCGTCCATTTATCTTTCGCAGTCTTGACTTTCGCAGTTCCCATGTTGATCATCGGCTCGATGGCGAGCGTCATGCCTTCGCGAAGTTCGATGTTCGTAAATCCCTCCCGATGACCGGGAAGGTAATTCGGTACTTGTGGGTCCTCGTGCAGGTGGGAACCGATCCCATGTCCGACAAGCTCGCGGACGACGCCATAGCCGTGCATTTCGCAATAGTCCTGAATGGCTTCGGCAATATCGAAGAGCCTGCCCCCGACGCGAGCGCGTGCAACGCCGAGCATGAGCGATTCGCGGGTGACATCCATCAACTTCTGTGTGGAAGGAGCAATCGCTCCGACGGCAAAGGTCCAGGCTCCATCGCCGAACCATCCGTTCTTTTCTGCGCCACAATCGACGGAAACAATATCGCCTTCCATTAATGGTTCTTTCGAAGGAATGCCATGGACGACGGCGCTATTGACAGAAATACAGGCAGCGTATTCGAACCGCTGGCGGTTTACTTTGTAACCTTTGAATGCTGGATACGCATCGCGTGCCGTAATGAAGCGTTCCACCTCGTTATTCAACTCGATCGGAGTGACGCCTGGCCGAACCAAAGTCTCAATATGATTCAAGCAGTCTGCGACGATTCGCGATGACTCGCGAATGCGGTCGATTTCGGCTTCGGTTTTGATGAGATGGGCCATGAACCTGGATTACGCGGATTGGATGGATTTGCAGGATTACTATCGATTGAATAACGCCCGTAAAAGAATGACTTTCGGAGAAGAATAAACCGTCAAATAATTCTCGGAAGGAAAAGAAATTCTGAAACTGCATCGAATCCGCAATGGGTTTCATCCGCACGATAGCGTCATCGGATATCCCAACGGAACAAAGGTCGCAGTAAAACCCGGCACTTATTGAAAGAAGAAAGCGGACCGAATAATTTTCAGAGCAAAACGAATCCTGAAAATCCATCCAATCCGCGTAATCCAGGTTTATCCCCAGCCGCCTACGCCTACACGGCCCTTCACTCGGCCTGCTTTCATCAAGCCTTCGTAATTGCGCATCGTCAGGTGCGATTCGATCTGCTGGAGAGTATCCAGCGCTACGCCGACCATAATCAGCAGGCTCGTGCCGCCGAAGAACTGTGCGAAATCCTGTGTGACGCCAAGGTAGCTGACGAACGCCGGTAAAATCGCAACAATGGCGAGAAAAATCGCTCCGGGAAGCGTGATGTGCGTCAGGATACTGTCGATGTAATCAGATGTGTTTTTTCCAGGCCGGATGCCAGGAATGAATCCACCCTGCTTCTTCATCGTGTCGGCCACATCGCGCGGATTGAACGCGATCGCGGTATAAAAATAGGTGAAGAATACGATCATGACTGCAAAGATGATCGAATAGCCTGCGGAGCGGTAGCTGAAAAAGTTATTCAGGAAATCGCCGAAGCTCGAATTCGGAAAGAACTGTGCGACCGTCGTCGGAATGAAGAGAATCGACTGTGCGAAAATGATCGGCATGACGCCAGCGGTGTTTACACGCATCGGAATGTGCTGTGTGACTCCGCCATACACTTTTCGTCCGATGACACGCTTGGCATATTGGACAGGAATTTTTCGAATCCCTTGCGTAATCAGTACGCAGAACGTCACGATGGCAATGAAGAAAGCCCAGAGCACCAATTCCACGATGATATTGTGCTGGTTCGTCTGCACCATTTGCACTTCGGTGAAGATGGCATTCGGGAACCGAGCAACGATGCCGATAAAGATAATCAGTGAGATTCCGTTACCAATGCCGCGCTCCGTGATTTGCTCGCCGAGCCACATCATCACCATACATCCC
>DASYAJ010000457.1:0-3035 GCA_036501405.1 Kapaibacterium sp. (SeqCode) | reverse complement strand
TGAAATTCAGGATGCGAACCGGAACTCGATTCAAATGCGCCATCGACGGTAAAATCGGACGTGGCACGATACGAAAAGCCAAGCAGCGCGGTTGGGAACTCGAATGCAAGGTCCTGATTATTCGAGATCGTTGCGATATGCGCGCCTGCTACCGCGAGAGTAAGTTCCTGCGCAAGATCGAACGATGCCCCAAGATCGAAAGATAGATCGTTGATCGGCAAATACGAAATACCATTGCTCACCCCGTAAGAAAGTTCCGAATATCGCAATCGAATGCCTGCGACTGCGCGGCGCACCGCGCTATCGCTTCCACCGATTGTGAACGATTTGGAAAGCTGCGCGCCGAGCGATTCATACGAAGCCGTACTATTCCACTGATACAAGCTGAACTCCGCACCCGCATCCCAATCGGTGGTGACCGGTATGTCCCCGGAAATGCCCGCGCTGTACGTTTGCACGATACCAACCGGCTCTGGCGAAAACACGACGCGCAGATTCGACGCGGTGTCGTATCGAAGCGCGGGATCCGGGTTCCAATCGTCGCGCACGTCTGCTATATCGCTGCGGCCGAGCGAAATGGAACGCGTCGAGTTTGTGACGGAACCGAAATATAATTGGCCAAATGCCGGCCGGATGGCGAAAGTAAGAATGACGACGAGCAGGAAAAAACGCACGCAATCTTAACGAATGACCGCAAGATTCTAATTCCCGACGATCCTTCGCGCTCTTTCAATAGGCTTTTGACCAGATCACTTCGTGCTTTGCGGACATCCCGCAGACAATGCAGTGTCCGGGTTTACTTTGACTTTGGAACTCTGGGAACGGAATCACGCGGATCGTCGCCTTCGTTTCTTCTTTCACTTTCGCTTCGCACGCCGGCATCCCACACCATCCGGCGTAAATAAATCCGGCATCGCGTTCGATCAGCTTTTTGATTTCGTCATAATCGGTGAGGCCACGAATGCTGTTGGCTTCTCGCCGTGCCATCGCGTTTTTCAAAAGCTGATTCTGCAGTTTCTCAAGCAACTGTTTGACGCGAATGCCGAGCTCCGTTCGGTTCACAAAAAACTTTTGCTTCTTCCCAGGCTTCGCAGGTTCTTCTTTGTCGAGCAGGATCCGTGGAACGATCACGACGGAATTATTTTGCACATCCTTCGGTCCGATTTCCATCCGCAGTGGAATACCTTTCATCTCCCAATCGAAAAATTTCGCTCCGGGAGACATGGAATCACGGTCATCGAGCTTCACGCGGATGCCTTCGGCCTTTAGCTGGCGGAATACTTCCTGCGCTGCTTCCATTACCGTAAGCTGTTCCGCATCGGATTTGAAGATGGGAACAATAACAAGTTCAATCGGCGCCACTTTTGGCGGCGTGACGAGGCCACTGTCATCGGAATGCGTCATGATGAGGCCGCCGACCATCCGGGTCGAAACCCCCCACGAGGTATTCCACGCATGTTCGAGGGTCCCAGCACGCGATTGGAACTGAAGTCCGAATGCTTTCGCAAAATTTTGTCCGAGATTATGGCTTGTCCCATTTTGCAAGGCTTTATTATCTTGCATCAGCGCTTCGGTGGAGTACGTTCGAAGCGCACCGGCAAATCGTTCGCTATCGGTCTTGAGTCCTGTCACAACGGGCATTGCAAGGTACTCTTCCATGAAGGTGCGATAAACACCGAGCATCGTAAGGGCTTCATCTTCGGCTTGCTGTTCGGTTTCATGCGCGGTGTGGCCCTCCTGCCATAAAAATTCCATCGTGCGCAGAAAGAGCCGCGTACGCATTTCCCAGCGAACCACGTTCGCCCATTGATTCATCAAAATCGGAAGATCGCGATACGACTGCACCCACTTCGCATACATCGAGTAGATAATCGTTTCCGAGGTTGGCCGCACGACGAGCGGTTCTTCGAGTTCCTTCCCGCCGCCAATCGTTACCACAGCGAGTTCCGGTGCGAAACCTTCAACATGAGAAGCTTCTTTTGTGATGAAGGACTGCGGAATGAAGAGCGGAAAGTAGGCATTCTGATGACCAGTCTCTTTGAACATCCGGTCGAGCGCCTGCTGCATCAGTTCCCAAATACCATAGCCATTCGGACGAATAACCATGCACCCCCGCACCGGCGAATGCTCCGCCAGTTCCGCACGTTGAACAATTTCGTTATACCATGCGCTAAAATCGGCAGCGCGTGTTGTGAGCGCACCAATGGTGCGCGATTTATCTTCGGCCATAAAAAATAGTTTGCTATAAGCCCGAAGTTAATTCTACTTTTGAGCGGATAGTGCCCGAATAATCTCTTTTCATAAAAATTCGAGAACCTGTGGCGCGCGGATTGCTCTGATTTGTGATCTTAGGGGCCACTTTAAACTCATTTCAATATTCAGACTCAATCCTGCATGAAAAACTCGTCGTATTACCGAAACTATATTCCTTTTTCCTTCACGCTAGTATTGATTACGGCACTGGCCGCATTCAATAACGGCTGCTCCAGCACCACGGCCACGAACAATGAGTCGACCGTCCAGATGCAATCGCAACTCGGTGCATCGGACGTGAGTAGGACGGTTCCCATTAAGGTCGAAACCCCACAGGGGCCACAGATCGATTCCCTTGTAATTACAAGTGCGGTGGTCTTCGTCAGCGATGTCAAGCTCCACGCCGATATCGATTTGCCCGAGGCGGATGATCACGATCAGACCATCAAGACCGGCCCCTTCGTGCTCGTGTTCGATTCAAGCGGGACGCACGTTGTTACCTCGGCCGCGATCCCCCCGGGAACCTACGACTACATTAAATTTGAGATTCGAAAACCGGATCCGAACACCGATGCGGCCATCCTCGCGCAATATCCCGAACTTCAATACGGCAACCAGACCTACTCTGTCTGGATCTATGGTTATATCATCCAAACCGGACTTCGGGTATCATTCGCGGTGCAATCAGCGGCCTCAGCCAATCTTACCTTGAAATTCAAAGACAAGGGCGATCACGATAAAGATAACCTTGTTCTCAATGCAAACACACTTTCTACGCTCGC
>DASYAJ010000456.1:0-3419 GCA_036501405.1 Kapaibacterium sp. (SeqCode) | reverse complement strand
GATCGATAAACCGCATCAGAAATTGCAGCAGAAAAACGAACATGATGACGGCAAGCGCCATCACAAACGGGCCGATGATTTCGCGCACGATGTAATCCCACATGTGCATCGAGGTGCGAAACCATGCGCCGAGGCCGCCGGACATCGAGGAGAAATTTAGCGAGGAGCGTTTCACGATCTTTTACACAACAAAAGCGCGGAAATGGCTCCCGAAGAAGATAGCAATCTTGGCGCGCCGGTGGCGCGTACGGTATGCGAACGCGACGCGCATCCGAATTAATACGCTTTCGTTTCGAGCGCGGACTTTTGGTTCCACATCGAATCGGGAGCCGAATTCACGTGCCCGCCCGCGATCGCTTCGCCCTTGCCGTCTGTATTTTCGGCGGTGCCGTTGTGAAGATAATCGTGGACGGTGTCCACCGGCTCCGGTCCCTGATTGCCGCCGACAAGCTCGGTGTGCCGATCGGACATTTTATCGGCGCAGCCGCCAAAGGTAATCGCTGCCACGAAGCAACAGCCGAAAAGAGGAAGAAAAAATCGTTTCATTTGAGACTAAACGAAGGAACAGGGAGTAAAGAATCCCCAAGATGTGTGGCGCGCTTCCGCGACGATGCTGCTTCCCTTGGCGCCGTGCGAGATATCCAATAAAAGGAACCAGGATGGAGGCGTGTGTTTCTTATGATTATGGACGCGCATGAATTAGCCGGAATTATTCGAAGAGCTTCGACCGGCGATCCCGAATTTCAAAATCTCAAAAAGCACGGCGTTGAAGTCGAATGGCTGCCAAGAACCGGTGATGGAATTAAATTTCTGACATCTTGGCACAGGACTTGACCGAGATATTCTCGTGTAGCATTTTAGTTACACCGCATAAAAGGAGCACCAGTGAACACACCGCTAAACATATCACTCTCGCAACGCCGTAACGGCGCGCTGGCCTCCGTGTGGTTGAATTTTCTCTCAACGGGCCGAAACCCACGAACCAATCGGATAACGCGATGCGCTTCCTCTCGCTAAGCGGGAGTGACCGGGTAATCATTCCCAATTCCTAATTCACCGCGTGGCATTTTTATGCCGCGAAGCATCGCTCACGCTTTTTTCGAAGGAACTTAAAATAAACCTCATGAAAGGAAGTTTAGAATACTTTCCGAGAACAAAAAACACAATGAAAACACTACTCACTCTCGCCCTACTTACTGTCGTAACCGGAGCGAGCGCACAATGCGTGCGATATCATTACAAAGCGGACTCCGCCGAAAATATCGTTCTTCAGCGCGAGAACGATAGTCTCATCCTCTGCGCCGACCGTTACCAGTTGCGCGCGGATATGCACTACCGCCATCAACTACTGGCTGACACTGCCGAATTGCGGCGGTTACCAGCATCGGAAATCCGGTATCTCACCGATACTGCCGTGACCGAATCGCGGAACCTCCTCTATGTGCTGGAAACACAGTTCCGCTACAACTACGGCGTCGTCTGCGTCGACTCCGAAGAGGCGTTGAAACAGTAGCTCACGCGGCGGGAAGCATTCCGGGAATGCTTCCTGCCACATCATTCACTCTCTTTTTCAAAACGAATATGAAAAAGTACATTGCACTCATCGCCGGATTGCCATTGCGCAACTCGCAAAAGCGGAGGAACAAACAATTCCCACCGTTACCCCGGTTTCGTATCATCTCGATCTGGTCAACGGAGTGGTCATCCACGTCCTGGATACCTTTGCCTATCCACCATTTTTCACGACGCAACGTGAGAAAGATAGCATCCGAGTCCTCGATTTCACGGAACTCCTGCAAGAGGACCATCTCTGGCTCGCACACCACACATGGAGAACCGACAGCGCTGATGGAATTTATTTCCGAGACCGAATCAAGCGCAACGAAGTGAATCTCCACCAGGCAGATTCGATCTTCACCGCGGGGTATGGAAATCGGTACACCAGCCGGTAAACAATCGATAATGCGACATTGCTGTCATTCCCCGCGAAAGCGGGAATCCAGTCGCCGTCGGCGCAATCGAATGGAATATAACTATGGTAATAAAAAGGAGACACCACAATGAAAAAGCACATCGCACTTATCGGTTTATTGCTTGTTTTGAGCGGAAGCAACGCGCTTGCGCAACACACTCATGTTCATGGTTATTACCGTCGAAGCACGGGAACTTACGTTTTGCCGCATTACCGCACCGCGCCCGATCATTCCCGCCTCAATAATTGGAGCACGAAAGGGAATTATAACCCGTTTACGGGGAAAGGAGGGAGTGAGGAGCCGCTTGGAAGAAAGATTCGTAAGAGGTAATTGGGAACTTGTTTATTACGGTTCTTTTGAGGGCTCGTTATTTAACCACTTTCTAATATACTCGTTATCTTCGTCTTTGGTCTTATCGAAATAAGCCTGTAAAGCGGTGCGAGCCGGGGCCGAAGCTTCGGGAACAACATCATTATTTAGCAAGGGCGATTCATCTTGAACATTATCTCGAATCATCCGCCGGATTGCTTTATGCATTTGCAGTGCCTGTCCGGTGGTTGCGAAAATCTGCCATGCGATTAGTGCGGTTAGTACGTCGCAAAGTGCGTCTATAATGTGTCCATGCCAAAGTAGGTATCCACTCCAAAGCGCGATGTCACCGACCAGAAAACAGATGAATCCTCCGATCGCGAACGCGTGACCCATCTTGTTCCACACGCGCGAAAAACATTCTTCGATAAGACCCAGTAGGGACAAGAATGCAACCGCGCGCCAAACACGATAGGCCAACATGTATAACGCGGTGCGTGTGAGCGGAAGGAGAACGGCGCTAATAGCGACCAGGATCAAAAGGTAGAAGAGCGGAATTGACATGGCGGCGAAAAAAAGATTGTCGTTCCATTGAAAAAAATTACCTATTTTTCGCTATGCATCACCTGCATTTTGAGAGCATTTTGACCTAAGAGTTCCCTTTAACTTTAGCTGATCCCATAGATTGCACAAAACACGCGTTCACTTAACAGCTTTGCAGCCATGTATTCCGGATACGCAGAGTTATTCGATGAATCGCGCATGAATGTCTCCCTAATTGAGTCAAGACTAACACCAGCTCTGTTAATCGATATCCGAAGTGCCTCAGATTGAATATTCAATGCTGCACCATCATTTATTTCTGCTCTTCTCGCTGCCTGCTCTAGTTCATTAGCTCTTTTATTGGCGTGCAAAATTGCTACCTCAAGTTGCGCGATACGATCAGCGTCTGCTCGACGTGAAGGCTTGCCTTGTTCCTCCCCAAAAACGCTTTTCCGAATGTCGAAGATATAGTTATCAAGAAGAGCTATATCCTCTTCTCTCGAAGTTCCCGCATTGAGACGTTTCTCAATATCTTCTATTGTTGCATCGGCTGAAATATCCATCCTCTTTACTCCCCTTAAATCTTTTGAAACC
>DASYAJ010000455.1:0-1773 GCA_036501405.1 Kapaibacterium sp. (SeqCode) | reverse complement strand
ATACTTTTCCCAATTCTGTATAAGTTCCGACTTTAACAGAGCGGGCTTTCTGAGTAGGTTAGAGAGGGTAGTACCTACGCCTTGTGGTGCCGCGAAATAATATCGACGTGGATAGCTGTAATCACCGTGAAATGTGTAATACACTAATTTGGCGAGTTCGAGCCAAACGTCAGTCGGGGCCAAGCGATGGTCATAGTGCTTGCATTGAAAATTGTCCCATGTTGAATCATTCCCAGAAATAATTCCAATAATGTCCCTCCCTTTATCCCCGGCTCCAGCACATTTTTCGACCGTGGAATATTCAGAGCGCTGTGAATCAGTCCACTCTAAAACGAAGTCTTCCCACTGAGTTGGACTGAATAGCTTAATTCGATCGATTGGAGGAATGGGAAGGCCTGCAGCAATTACGTCAGCTTGCGGCAGGCCTACCATATTGGGGTTTGCGAGAGGGGTGCTGGCTTGCTTCGGCATGATAATCAGAAATTAGTGGGAGTCATAACGCCGAAGTTGGAGAGAGCGTGCCTATGGTGCCATGAAAGCACCGCCCCGTGAACTATTGCCTAAGCCGTGCCCTCTACAATATAATTCCTCCTTCCGCGTCTCGGCTCAAAAATGTCGTATTTTCGTAGCTAAACTTTATCGCCCTATGCCAGACACGATCGTCGAGGCGGGTTTTTCGAGGGCATCTATTCCCGGTTCCCATCATTTCAACCGCACCCGGTCCCGTATTAGTCTGGGAACATCGGATCGCTTACGGTGTTAGCATAAGCGATGAATAAAGTACGCTCGAAACGCACTCCCACGCCGCGGATAGCAAGGCAAGCTCCTCGCAAAACGGAACGGCAGCAGAAAGAAATTTCGGATGCCGAGCTTCTTCGCCTCGCAAAAGCTTCTCGCGCGCATGAATGGCTGCGCGATCCCGCCGAAGACATTTACACCCTGAACGACGGCAAACCCGCCTCATGGCCGAAACCTACCACCGAGGGAGCGTCGCGTTAGTTCGGTTCCCATATACCGATTTAAGCGATTCGAAAGTTCGTCCCGCCGTTATCGTTACCTCCGATAAATACCTCGCGGAGTCGGGGGATGTGCTATGCGCGTTCGTTTCTTCCGTGCTTCCGGACCCGCTCTTGCCGACTGACATAATTATTAGCTCGACACATCCGGATTTTCGCCGGACGGGATTGAAGCGAAGCTCTGTCCTCCGTACCCACAAACTTGTGCTCCTCGACCGGGAACTCGTTTACTCGAAATTAGGCGACCTTTCCCCTTTCCTTACAAATCAAATGAATCCCGCCCTGGCCGATGCGTTAGGATTGGAAGACTAGCTTCATTCCTCCTCCCTACAATATAATTCCTCCTTCCACGTCTCGGCTCAAAAATGTCGTATTTTCGTAGCTAAACTTTATCGCCCTATGCCAGACACGATCGTCGAAGTAAAAAACGTCACGAAAATCTATAAGCGGGATACCATGGATATTCCCGTGCTGCAAAACCTCTCGCTCGGTGTGCCCGAGGGGGAGTTCCTCGCGCTGATGGGGCCCTCCGGCTCCGGCAAGACGACCCTGCTCAACCTCATCGCCGGCATCGACCGTCCCACGAGCGGCTCGATCACCATTGCGGGAACCGATATTTCCACGCTGTCGGAATCGGCGCTCGCGAAATGGCGCTCGCGGCATGTCGGCTTCGTGTTTCAATTTTATAATCTCATTCCCGTGCTGACGGCCTACGAAAACGTCGAGCTGCCGCTCCTGCTGACGAATCTTTCGAAAG
>DASYAJ010000454.1:0-2599 GCA_036501405.1 Kapaibacterium sp. (SeqCode) | reverse complement strand
TGCGAGCCTTCGCAATCCCGAAAAATTCTTCGCGAAGGAAGCCGAGGAACTACATTGGTTCAAGAAGTGGCGGAAAGTCATTTCCCCTTCCCTCGCAAAAGGGAGTTTTGCATTTACGAAATGGTTCCTTGGCGGGAAAATCAATGCTGCTTATAATTGCCTCGACCGGCATCTTATAACAACAAGAAAGAATAAAGCGGCCATCGTCTGGGAGGGGGAGAAGAGCATCAATGGTGCTCCGGAGCAGAGAACGTTGACCTACGCGCAGCTCCATCGCGAAGTCTGCAAGGCGGCGAATGTTCTGAAATCGCTCGGAATTAAAACTGGCGACCGCGTTGCGATTTACATGGGGCTCACGCCGGAACTTGCCATTGCCGTGCTTGCCTGCGCCCGCATTGGCGCGACCCATTCTGTGATCTTCGGCGGCTTTTCTTCCGAAGCGATTCGTGACCGCGTGAACGATGCCGAAGCGAAGTTGATTATCACCTCCGATGGTTCCTATCGCCGCGGGTCCATAGTGGAATTAAAACGAAACGTCGATAATGCGCTTGCAGGAGGGTGTCCGAGTGTGAAAAAAGTTCTTGTTGCGCGGCGAGCGGGAAATCCCATCGACATGGTCGCCGGTCGCGATGTCTGGTGGCACGATACCATGGCGGAAGTCAGTGCGGACTGCCCCGCCGAACCGCTCGATTCGGAACATCCGCTCTACATTCTCTACACTTCCGGCACGACCGGAAAGCCAAAGGGAATCGTTCACACCACAGCCGGTTATCTGCTTGGCACATACATGACAATGAAGTACGTCTTCGACATTCGCGATGACGATGTCTATTGGTGCTCGGCGGATATTGGGTGGGTAACGGGACACAGTTATGTGCTCTATGGTCCGCTTGCCAACGGTGCCACGGTCATGATGTACGAAGGCGCACCCATGTACCCGGCACCAGATCGATTCTGGGACATTATCGAGCGGCATGGCGTGACCGTTTTTTATACCGCCCCCACCGCAATTCGTTCTTTCATTCGTGCCGGTGACGAGCACCCGAACAAGCACGACATGAGTTCCCTTCGGTTATTGGGAACCGTTGGCGAGCCGATCAATCCCGAAGCCTGGATGTGGTATCATCGGGTGATCGGCAAAGGCCGCTGCCCCATCGTCGATACGTGGTGGCAGACCGAGACTGGCGCGTTCATGATTTCGCCGCTTCCGGGAGCGATTCCAACGACACCCGGTTCTGCCACACTTCCTTTTTTCGGCGTGGAACCAGAAGTGGTACGAAAAGATGGAACGCGGTGCAACGCCGATGAAGGAGGATATCTCGTCATTAAAAAACCGTGGCCTTCGATGCTGCGCGGGATTTATAATGATCCGGAACGGTTCCAAAAACAGTACTTCTCCGATTACCCCGGAATTTATTTCACCGGCGATGGCGCGCGCCGCGATAAAAACGGCTATTTCTGGATCATGGGCCGCGTCGATGACGTCATCAACGTGAGCGGCCATCGCCTGGGAACGATGGAAGTTGAAAGCGCGCTCGTGGGGCACGATGCGGTGGCCGAAGCCGCGGTCGTTGGCAGGCCGGACGAATTGAAAGGTTCCGCGCTTGTCGCATTCGTAACATTGAAGCAAGGACAGAAGCCGGACGATTCACTGAAAGAACGTCTTCGTAATCATGTCGGCGAGATGATCGGCTCCATTGCGAAGCCGGACGAAATCCGCTTCACCGATGCGCTGCCAAAAACGCGCTCCGGCAAGATCATGCGCCGCCTACTCCGGGAACTTGCTTCAACCGGCTCCGTTGCTGGCGACACAACTACGCTCGAAGATTTTTCCGTGCTCGAACGCCTTCGCGCGCAGGAAGAGGAATAAGCATCCCCTACTTCCTGACTAAAACGATCTTCCCCACTTTGAGCGCGCCATCGACGTGCAGGGAATAGAAATATTCCCCGCTCGGAACCGGATGCCCATTGTCGTCGAGGCCGTCCCAAGTTGCAACCCAGCTCCCCCGAAATGGAACCGGCGCGCCTTTCGTGGAACGAATTTCGTTCATGTTCAGGTCCAGAATGTTCATCGCAAGCGAGATCGGTGCGGCCTCGTTCATCGAAGCCACAAGATAGGCTGGCGATGAGACGCTCGGCACGAACGGTTCCGGAAATACTTCCAGCGATGCCGCCGAAAGCGGTATCATGCACACTTCCGTATCGCAAGAGGCGCTGGGATTATCGAGCGAAATAACTGGCGAGGTATCGAGCGAAAGAAATTCGATGGTACCGTTCGAAACAAGTTCCCGATTCGTATCCCGAGCCAGTACGGCAATGCAGGTATCCTGGCCGATGCCGGCATCGAAAAATTGCAGGCTGAGCGCGGCGATCTGCACCGGCACGATGGAACTCACGGGAATCGTTTCCACCGGAATTTTATCCACCGGCAGCACTGCGGCATCGGGAATGACCGTTTCTCCGCCGAAGCGCCTTCCGGTTTGAATCACACCCGCGCCAAAGCTTTCGTAGGCTTCGCAGAAAGAACTATGATAATCGCGTCGCAGCACTTCATCGATGCACGTAATCGGATCGGCGGACGAATCGCGATAATATTCCC
>DASYAJ010000453.1:0-5314 GCA_036501405.1 Kapaibacterium sp. (SeqCode) | reverse complement strand
TTCTTTTTTCTTGCCGCGGAATGGATGCTTTATTTCACAGCGAGAAAAATCATTGATGCGAAGACTTCGGTCCTGGCGCTGCTGCTGTTTACAACGAATCCATTGCTTCTCTACTTTGCCTGCACGGGTGAGCTGTATGCTTATGATGCGGCATTCTCGGCATTTCTAGTTTTCCTACTGCTTGCCGCGCCACGAAAATGGGAATTTATTCTATTCGCGATCTATGGTATCTTGGGAGCGTTTCGCATTTCTTCGTTCGTGCTGACTTTTCCGGTGGTGTTCGCGGTGCTTATCTATCGGTATTCAAAAACAAAAGAGACGGCTCTGTTTTACGGGAATCTTGGCGCGATTGTATTGGGAAGCGTGGCATGGTTTGTTCCATTTGTGATTGCGATTGGAGGATGGGGCCAGCTAAGCACCATTATTCCGATTGGGCTTTCGACGATTCCTCTTGCAGAAAATCTTTCGACCGTGCTTCCATTTCATTTTTGGATGTTGAATATCGGGCTCATTTTGCTGGCGATCGAAGCGAAAACAATATGGAGAAGAATTCGGATTTTGGATGAAAGGGATTGTATTCTTGTCTTGCTGATTCTCGTTCCGGCGGGATTTTTTTTCCTCAAATACTACGCGAAAGGCTATGCGCTGCTTTATCTTGCTCCGGTTGCCATTCTTCTGGCGCGGCTCATCATGCAAAGTAGGAGAAAACGCGGGTGGGCCATCGCGACGATCGCTGCGAATCTTGCCATTTTTTTCTTAGTTCCATACCAAGTTCCTTCGGTTCGCTCCACGCTTAATCATGCGCACCGTTCGATGGCGGAACGGTGGCAGAGTGCGCTCTTCCGGAGCATATCCTATTATGCGCCGACGCTTGCCCATCTTCACGCAAGCGACTCGGCGATGCCACTTGCCAAACGCTTTTTCGATAGTATTCCGAACGGCTCATACGTCATTGTGGATGGTTCTTCTGCCTCGCTCATTCCACTGCGCGTGCTGCAATACACGTATCCGAATTTCACGATGCTGAGGTCCGGAGCGACCGACTCGAACGATTATGAATTTTATTCAAATGATTCCACTGGGGAAACATTCGATTTCCGGCGCATTGCAAGTGTTCCCAATGTTTATTATTTAACGGCCATTGCACTTTCGGAAGAAACGGGCATGCCGCCTGGGAATTCTATTTTTCGATTTGGGCCGCTTGTTCTTTATTGGGAACCGCCAGCGAGCCGCGATTCGCTGCATGAGTATCTGAATGCTCTTTTTTTTCGGCAGCAGGAATGATAATATTTTTGTTTTTTTGACGGTAACGCCAAATTTCTTCGTATTTTTGAAGAAGCGCATTTTTGCTTTGCGGTTCGAATCCTATTCTTAAATTATTTATACAACAACCATGGTTACAGCTATTCTTTTTGGGGTTTACGCGGCAGCGACGGGAATTGTCATCACACTCATCTCGTATTTTACCGGCATGGATAAGACCGGGGCGGGGATGTGGTTCGGCTGGATTAGCACGGTTGCACTCATCTTCTTTCTCTGGCTTGCGATGAAGGAACGAAAGCAAGAGGATTACGGCGGAACGATCTCGTACGGTCAATGTCTGGGAACCGGCGTGATGGTCGGCGTTGTCGCCGGTATTATCATTGCGATTTTCATGTATATCTATACGACATCCATCAATCCCGATTTCAACCAGATGATCCAGCAAAAGCAGCTCAATGCCTGGCATGCGCAGGGCTTGACATCGGAACAGATTTCCAAAGCGCAGTCGATGGCAAAATTTTTCACATCCCCAAGCATGATTGCGATCTGGGCGCTTCTCGCCGATGTTTTCTTCGCGTTTGTCGCGTCGCTCATCGTGGCTTTTTTCGTTCGGACGAAAGAAGAAGAGATGACGATCACGGCATAAAATGCTTGCGGTGCAAACTTTAGTTTGCACGGAATGTTGTGAGTTCGATGCCCGAACAATTTCAAGTGACCGCGCTCAAGTGGCGGCCCATGCGTTTCGATGACGTCGTGGGCCAGGAACATGCCACGCGAACGCTGAAGAATGCCATCGCGAGCGGTAGGCTGGCGCACGCGTTTCTTTTCACCGGCCAGCGCGGCTGTGGGAAAACGACTGTGGCGCGCATTCTCGCCAAAGCTGTTAACTGCCCGAACGCGCCAACGAATGGATGGGAACCTTGCAATACGTGCGAGAACTGCCTCGCGATTACGCAAGGCCGATCGATGGACGTGGCAGAAATCGATGGCGCGTCGAATAATGGCGTGGATGATGTTCGAATGTTGCGCGAGAATGTGAAATATCCGCCGCTAACGGGCAAATATAAAGTTGTCATCATCGACGAAGTCCACATGCTTTCCGGTTCGGCGTTCAATGCGCTGCTCAAGACGCTCGAAGAACCGCCGAAGCATCTTATCTTCGTTTTTGCGACGACAGAGGTGCAGAAAGTCCTTCCCACCATTCTTTCGCGCACACAACGTTATGATTTCCGCCGGATTTCGCTCGAAGAAATTACGCGGCGTCTGCGCACGATTTGCGATGCCGATGGCGTAACCATCGAGGATGACGCACTTGTTATTATCGCGAAAAAAGCGGATGGTTCCATGCGCGATGCACAATCGCTGCTCGATCAAGTGATTGCGTATTGTGGGATGACGGTCGAGACGGCGAAGCTCCGTGAGGCACTGAACCTCATCGATCTCGATTTTTATTTCGAAGTGACTGACGCTATTGCGGCACGGGAACCGAAACGAGCGTTTGAACTGGGTGGTGAAATTATTTCTCGCGGCTACGATGTCGAGGAATTTTTCGGAGGGTTGCTCGAACATTTTCGCAATATCCTGACCGTGCAAATTACGGGCACCACCAAGCTCATCGAAGTATCGAAGCAGCATCAGGAACGATATTCCGAACATGCGAATGCGTTTCAGGAAGCAGACCTTTTGCGCCTTATTCGGCTCGGTCAACATGCGTTCGAGCGTTTGCGTGTCACGCACGATCCGCGGATTGTGCTTGAAGTGACGCTTGTCGAGATGATGCTGCTCGAACGGGCTATCGAAATTTCGCAATTGCTGGAAGATGTTCGTGCGCTGAAGGGACTCACTTCGAATGGACATGCGCCAATAACGACCAGTGCTCCGAGAGCCGCAGCACCGGAAAAAAAAACTGAAATAGTTACGGAGGCTCCTCCGAAATCCACGAATTCCGCACAAAAAGCTACTTCGGTTCCCAAATCTTCACCGGCCAATTCTCCAGCTCCATCCTCCTCCGATCCCGATCCACAAGAAATTGCAAATCGCTGGCCGCAATTCGGAGAATTTTTGAAGACGAAATCTCGTCCGCTTTGGTCGATTCTTCCGGAACTGGAATTCTGCGGCGCGCGGCGTTCAACTATTTTCTTTGGAGTTCCCGGCGCAGCAGAGCGGGGGATGCTGATGAACATGAAGGACGAAATGCAGATCGCGCTCCGGGAATTTTTCGGTATGCCGCTGCAATTCGAAGCCGGAGCCAGGAACGAGATGCGGACGAAAGCCGGCTCGCCAGTTATTGCGAACGCAGAAATCGTTCCACAAGCCGCGCCGACTGCTGCGCCTTCTCCAAAAATCGAACGTTCGGAACTCGAAACCGCGCTGATGGAACGATTGGGAGCGCAGCCGGTCTGAACCAGGATTTAGGAAGATTTAGAAGATTACAAGATTTTCCCTGTCATTCCGCGAATGCAGGAATCCAGTTCCTCAACTTTGAGAATGGCATAATCAAAATAAGGTCAACACATTTTCTGGCGGCCTGCCTAATACCGCTTTGGTGCCGCGCACGACAATCGGGCGTTCGATTAGTTCCGGATACTTTGCAAGAATTTCGATCAATTCTTCATCGGAATAATTACTGGTTCCGATTTTCAGGTCCTTAAATTTATCTTCTTTTTTTCGAAACAGTTCGATGGGACGAATACCGAGCTTTTCAATCAGTTCGCGAAGGATGTCTGCCGGAATGGGATCGATAAAATAATTGATCGCATCGAAGGAGACGCCGCGAGAACGGAGAAGTTCCATCGTCTCACGGCATTTTGAACAGGTCGGCTTTTGATAGATGGTAATTTGATCCATCTTATCGAGACCGCATTAGGCAGCAGCCTTGAGGGATTTGGCCAGCTTCGATTTTTTGTTCGCGGCGAAATTCTTATGGACGAGTCCTTTGCGGGCGAGTTTATCCAAGCGGCTCTGAAGCGTTTTCAGGCCATCGGCGGCGGGCGCGGCATCGAAACCCTTCAATAATTTGCGTAATTCGACCTTCTGGCCCTTATTGGCCGTTTTACGTTTTTCCGAAAGCCGTACGCGGCGGACTGCTCCTTTGTGTTGAGGCATGTAAAATTGATTATTAGAGGCCGCTTAACGCTACAAGGCCCCGTTTAGGTTCACGGAAAATGTCGATCCGAATGGCTAATGTCTCATGGCTATCGACAAATGGCAAATAGAATATGCCATTTCAACTAATTCCTATATTAGACATTGGCCATTAGACATTCGCCGTTTTTCGGGCATAGATTTGGCTTTTCTATCAGGCTACGGCAATCGAAAATCCAGCTATGGCAATCCAAAATCCTTCCTTACCCGACGAATTCACCTGCGATCTTTGCGGCGAATCGTTCACGTCCGTTAGCGATTTGAATGAGCATAAACACGATTATCACGAGCGGCCTTCGCGGCAGGCGCAAGAAGAGAATCGGGATACGCAGCGGGATATTGGCGAGCCGGGATTGCCGACAGCGCCACAACGGTGATTCCTTACGGGAATTACGTTTTTAGCTTCTTCTTTTTCGCAGCCGGAAAGAGCACATTGTTCAGAATGAGCCGATAACCGGGGGAATTTTTGTGCAGCTTCAAATCCGTAGGCGGATCTCCGACCTGGTGTGTGTAGTCCTCCGGATCGTGCCCGCCATAGAAACAGAAGAATCCGCGGCCATAGGTCGAATAGAGGTATTTCACTTGATCGGTCCCTTCACGTTCGCCAAGAATAGTTACATCCTTTTTGATGAAGCGTTTGTGGAACGCGGTGGTCTGACCCATGAAGCCTTTCACGACATTGGTATGGTCCTGCGTGAGCATGGTGGGAACCGGATCGTATTTCGCGGAAAAATCGAAGAGCGTGAAGTAGTCGTTCTCCTTCGGCCCGACTTCATTCGGCTGCACGTCGATGTCGCTGAACTCGTACATGAACGGATTCGGATTGACGTGGAAATTCTCGAAGGCAAAGGTTTTCGAATAATCGAGTTTCTGCTGATAGTTCGGATCGGGGGGATCGCCATCGAAG
>DASYAJ010000452.1:0-3628 GCA_036501405.1 Kapaibacterium sp. (SeqCode) | reverse complement strand
AAGCCATCGTACCATTCTTCATTCGGCACTTCTATTCCGGCAACGAGAAACCATTCGTCGGAGAGATAGAGCCAGTTCACGCCACGCTCACGACGGAACCGTTCCTGTAACTTTCCCACATCCTCAATCATTCGCATTGCATAGGGCTGATCGACCTGACGCAAAGCGCTCAGTCCTTCACGATGGCTTGTCAGTCCAACGGGAACCACGGCCATTGTTTGCACAACCGGGCCGAGCGAATAAATATCCTCGACCGTTCTCCACAAACTTTCGCCATCGTTGATGCCGGGACAAAGCACGATCTGCGTGTGCATCCAAATATCATTCTCCGCAAGGTAATGGAGCTTATCCATGATGTGATCGTCCTTGCGGAGCCGCATCAGTTTGGTGCGGACTTCGAGATCGGTCGAGTGAACACTCACATACTGCGGCATTAGTCTCTGACGAACGATTCGTTCCAGCGATTTCGGTCCGACGTTCGTCATCGTATTGAAATTCCCGTAGAGATGACTGAACCGGTAATCGCCATCACGGAAATTCAGCGCCTTGCGCAATCCCTTCGGGTTCTGATCGACAAAACAGAATACACAATCGTTACCGCAGGCCGTCATCTTCATCGGCTCGACGGCAAAGCCGATCTCCTCATCCTCTTCTTTCTCGATTTCGAGAATGGTGTATTCGCCCTGCAAATAAATCCCAAGTTCCATCGCTTCGCCAGGCATGTGAAATTTCACATCGAGTTCGTCATGGATCGGTTCGCCGTTCATCGTCATCAGCTCATCGCCGGAACGAATCCCAAGCTCCTCTGCAATGGAACCGGGTGTAATAGTGGTAATTTTTATACTCATGCACGTTCCGTAGTCGTGACCTTCAGGTCACGCTTTGGTTGAAACACATTCTTGTCATCGATGCTTCGCGACCGTGACCTGAAGGTCACGGCTACGCTATTCAATGCGATCACAGCGAGTGGAATTAAAAAAGGATCGACCTTCAAAATCCGATGTCGGGATTGAACGAAAAAAATAGCAGAAATAAGCGTGGAGTAAATAAACACGGAAAGGATAAGCGTTCGGAGCCTGTTATCGCGAATGCACCAGAGACCATAAAAGCCGAGAAGTACCAAAATCGCTCCCGCAATCCGGTACAGATGTGCGAATGCCTGGAATGTATAATGGAATTGTTCCCCCATAATTGGCCGTCCGAACCAATGATACCATATTTTTTTGAGGTCAAGCATCAGGACTTCGGCGGGATGCCCCAAAATCCATTGTTTCGAAAGATCGAAACGATAGCGATCAATGTCAATGCCGTCGAAATGCGTGTTTTGGAATGCGGTCACCTGCGCAAAAAGCCTTCGGCTTGCGTCGGTTGGTGGGAGTTGGCTGAACTCGCCTGTTGCAACAGGATTATTTCCCTCGAATAAATTCATTCCGGCGTTTGCACTAACGAAAACGAACTTGTGAAAATCTAGATAGTTCCGCACCGTCCACGGTAAGCACATTGCAATCGCGATAACAGCAGCAAGGGCGATTCCCTTCCATGTATTGCGGTTCCAGAAAAGCAGCCAGGCCACGAATAATGCTCCGCCGAGCATCATATCCGGTCGTAGCAAGAGCTGCAAACCAATGAGAATCCCTAACTGCACCCAGAGTTTTGTGGAAGGCTTTTCCGAAGCGGCATAAACTCGTTCCACTGTCAGGGCTAAAAGCAACAGATTAAGGGTATTGGGATCGAGTGTGTATGCGAGAATCCAGAAGGGAACGTAAAAGCTGAGTGCGGCAAAGATCAGCAGAGAAAGACCTCGTGTTGTAAAGTTCCGAAAGAAACGATAAAGTACAAAACAGCCGACTTGCAGAAAAAGCAGATTCAGAATTTGAATTCCCCGCTCGCCCAAGCCAAAATAAAGAAAGGGAACTTGAATCCATACATAGAGCGGCGTCACATAACACGACGGAAGTACGCGACCGGTGAGCGGATACTCGAATACGTATCCTTTCCCAGCTACAATATTTTTTGCGACAAGATACGGCTCGCCAAAAAATGTTGGCGCTCGAAGAAAAGCAATTTCAGCAGTGAACGCAACGACGACGATAAGGAGAACGATATTCCGTTCTCCAATGCGCTCGATGAAATTGGCTCTCATTACAGGATTGGAAGTAATATTCCCTCCTCGCGCTGTGTAAGGACCTCGACAAGCTTTGCTTGCACAACATCACCCGTGATTTTTTCCAATTCTACGCGAACAAGCTCGGCATGTGGAACGAAACGATTCAGCTTCACGCGCACATAATTTTCGCTATAACCTTCACCATTCGGCTCTAAAACGGCTTTTACTTCGCGTCCGATTTGCGATTCGTAAAATGCCCGTTTTTTCTTTTCCGAGATGGTGCGCAGCAAACGATTTCGCTCGCGGCGAATATGTACCGGAACCGAATTATTCATCGTCGATGCAACGGTTCCAGGACGCTCGCTATAGGTAAAAACATGAAGATAGGATAAATCGAGCGTGCGAATGAATTCGCAGGTCTCGAAAAAATCCTCATTGGTCTCACCGGGAAATCCGACGATGACATCGGCCCCGATGCAGGCATTGGGCATCAGTTCCTTAATGCGCTCGACACGGGAACGATAGAGTGGCGTCAGATAGCGGCGGCGCATGAGCCGCAGAATCCGGTCGGAACCCGATTGCATCGGTAGATGAAAATGCGGACAGAATTTTTGCGAATTCGCGACCAGCTCGATGATTTCATCCGTCAGCAAATTCGGTTCGATGGAGCTGATGCGAATGCGAGTTGTGATTTCCTCGTCTTCATCGAGAGCTTGCGCAAGTTCGTAGAAGGTCGATTCCGATCTTTTCCCAAAATCGCCAATATTTACACCAGAGAGAATGGTTTCTCGGAACCCTTCCTCGGACAGCCTTCGTGCGCGATCCAGAACGTCTTGAATTCCGGAAGAGCGTGAAGCACCGCGAGCTTTGGGAATCGTGCAGAAGGCGCAAGTGTAATCGCAGCCATCCTGTATTTTGAGAAATGCACGAGTGCGATCATTTGAATGCGATGAGACGCTTGAATAAAATTGGGTAGCCTCCGAAATGTCCGATGCAAAGATGCGCGGCCCGTGGGATTTCTCAAAGTTCCCAGCATATTTTACAAGATTGAACTTCTCTTTCGCTCCCAGTACCAGATCGACGCCTTCTATGCTCGCAATTTCTTCTGGACGAAGTTGCGCATAACATCCGGTCACAGCGATAAACGCATTCGGTGAGCGCCGCGCTATACGGCGGACGATCTGGCGACATTCTTTCTCCGCATTCTCGGTGACAGAACAGGTGTTGAGCAGGAAGACATCGCACTCCGCATCAAAAGGTACCGTTGCAAAGCCGCGCTCGGCGAATTGCGAGGCGAGCGTGGAGGTTTCGGCATAGTTCAGCTTGCAGCCGAGCGTATGCAGTGAAACTCGCGGAGTTGCGCCTTCGGTATGTCCCGTTTTACGTTCCATCATTCAGCGACCGAACGCCCACATGGCGTATTTTGTGCCGGAACTGCCACAACAATGGCTTCACCAGAATGCTCGATGGTGGTTTCGTGCATAGCGTCTCCCTAACCGAAGCGGAGTGGGTGTTGTTCGG
>DASYAJ010000451.1:0-2056 GCA_036501405.1 Kapaibacterium sp. (SeqCode) | reverse complement strand
CGAACGGCCCTTTTCGTCCGCTTAGGTCGTGAATCAGTTCTGCGAATACTTCCTTGCCCGTTCCGCTTTCGCCGATGAGCAGCACCGTAATGGCGGTCGGCGCAATCGCCCGCACGACCGAAACGATTTCCCGCATCTCCTCGCTGGCCGCGATGATATGCTCCGGCAGCGGGACGCTCTGGCTGCGGGGCTGAACAACTTGCGCCATGCCAGCACCATTCGTCCGAGGACGAATGGCGAGGGCGTTCGGCGTGGTTTCGAGCGTTTCGGGCATTATTACTTAGTAGAACTTCTTCCTGCCACTTCTCAGTTCGGCTTCGTGTTAAGGATTGCGTCGTGAAATACGCACATTACATCTGTACCTTTTTTGTAGCCGCGACAGGCGTGTTCTGCTCGCCGGTTCTACGTGCCCAGCCGGAAAAAGGTTATGATGTCCATTATTATAATGCGACCGTGCGGCTCGATCGTGCGCAGGATTCACTTTGGGGGCAGGTTACCATGACTGCGACAGCAACCACCACAATTCGGCAAGTCCTCCAATACATCAAATATCTCACGATCGATAGTGTATTCCTGAACAATGTGAAGACAGGGATTACTATAGGGGACACACAATCGGGCGAATATTTTATAGGTGTGCCGACTTTTTTTAGTCTTATCCCTGAGGGTTCTACATTTCAAATTACGACGTATTATCATGGCCATCCACTGCCAGAGCAATATGTTCCCGGCGGTGCGCCGGGATGGGGGGGCGTGACCGATGCCGATACGATGATGTTCGCGATGGGCGTCGGATTTTACGCGCCTTATACCGGCTGTACGCGGCATTGGCTCCCCTGCTACGATCTGCCGGACGACAAAGCCGATTCCGTCGATCTCACGTTTATCACTCCGGACAATGAAGTGACCGCTTCGAATGGGACGCTTGTATCAAACACCGTTACACCCGGCGGAACAGGCGAGCGCATCATGCATTGGCATGAAAGCTTCCCTATAGCGACCTATCTGTTAACGTTTGTTAGCGGACCATTTACGGAGCAGGAAATTCCCAACCACGATTCGCTTCCCTTCGAGGTTTATGCGCTGCAAAGCGATAGTGTAAGTGCCGCGAAAGAAATGTACGAGCGGGTCGATACCATTCTGAAATTTTACGATTCGCTTTTTGCACCGTATCCGTTTCAGAAAGTCGGGTTTGCGGTGACGCAGTTTGGTTCCATGGAGCATCAGACGATGATTTGCCTCGATCCCGCAGCGATCGCTGGGAATCCTTTAACGGACGTTAGCGACAACAGCACGATTGCTGTTCACGAGCTCTCGCATCAATGGTGGGGCGACCGGGTTACCTGCCGGACGTTCGACGATGCGTGGCTGAACGAAGGGTTTGCACATTACTGCGAATCGCTTGATTTGGAGCGTCTTTTTGGTCGCGCAAAATACGTTGCTCGGCAGCACGAGAATATCGTGGCAGCGAAGGGAAGTAATTTACCGCTCTTTGGCGCGCCGACGGTCAATCATCACAACAACAATTATCCTAATTCGACGATCTATCAAAAAGGCGCTTGCGTGCTTGGGATGTTGCGGCAATATCTCGGCGATTCTGTGTTTTTCCAAACCGTCCGTTATTACGGGAATAAGCATGCCTATTCGACCGCAACGAGCTGGGACTTGTGGAACGATTTCGATACTGCAACGGGAAAAGATCTCGGCTGGTTTTTCAAACCGTGGGTCTTCGGGACCGGCTATCCGAAAGATACGATTTATTGGAACGCCACTTCTACCGGAGCGACAGTATCCTTCCATCAAGTCATAGATAACGATTCGACCGATTATTTTCGCCTATATGTCCCCATTAAAGGTTCGACGAAATCGGGTCTTATCGCCTACGATACGGTGATGATGGATTCCACGCAAACCAGCACGGCGATCGCGCATTTCGGGTTCCAACCCGATACGCTTGTTTTCGATCCCGAGGGACTTTTGTTGTGGCGCGTGGTGAAAACCTTCGCAACGGCGGGCGTCTTCTCGATTCAAAATTCCGCGTCCGGATTGATGCTCT
>DASYAJ010000450.1:0-6268 GCA_036501405.1 Kapaibacterium sp. (SeqCode) | reverse complement strand
ACTATGCCAAAAATGAAGACCAAATCGGGGGCGAAAAAGCGCTTCAAGATGACCGGCAGCGGCCAGATTAAGCGCGAACGAGCGTTTCAAGCTCATATTATGACCTCGAAATCGAAGAAGCGGAAGCGCAGTTTGCGCCAGTCAACGCTCGTGGCGAAAGCCAACGAGAAGTCGATCCGGATTCTTTTGGGGGTATAACCACCCTCAACCCCTCCTTGAAAAAGGCGGGGGAACTTGAAAATTTCACGCTGCTCCGAGCGCCCTTCAATGGGCGATCCTTGAAAGAGAAATCTTTCGAGAATTCAGATGCTTCGCGAGCGGCACAACTATTAACCACCCCTCCTTGAAAAGGTGAGGGAATAAAAATCTGAAAACAGACTATGCCACGAGCTAAAAACCTCCCTCAGGCCAAGCGCCGCAGAAAGAAAGTTCTCCAAGCCTCCAAAGGCTATTGGGGAATGCGCGGTAATGTTCTTACCGTCGCCAAGCATCATGTCGATAAAGCCCGTCAGTTCGCCTTCCGCGACCGTCGTGTCAGAAAGCGCGAGTTCCGCGAGCTTTGGATCGTCCGCATCAATGCCGCCGCGCGTGAGAACGGCACGACCTATAGCCGACTCATCGGCGCGTTCTCGAAATCGGGAATCGGCATCAACCGGAAACTCCTTGCCGACATCGCGTACCATAATCCGGAAATCTTCACGGCATTAGTGAAGAAAAGCGGAGTGAAATAACTTTTTCTAACGTAACCCGGATTTTTTCCCATGATTAATTCTCTCGAAAACGGACAGTTCTTCAGCGAATACGAGATCGACCGCCTGACGGACCTCGGCCTTTGGAAAGAATCCCAATCGACACCCGCGAAGCTCGCCTTTGCAGGACTCATGCTGGCGCCGATCATGCAGATCGTGATGAAAGATGGGCATACGTCGATGAACGAGTTCACGGCGATCGAGTCCTTCGTGAAGCGGATTCGCCTCGAATTCGAACTCGCCACGCAAGAGGACATCGATTCGATCGGAATGGAAATGGGAATGCTGCCGATGGTTCCCAGCACCTGGAACGATAAAAAATTCCTCGGCGCCCGAGCGGTCCTTGCCGGTATGCTCGAACGCCTCACAGAACGCGAAGCGCATCAGGTCCGCAATGCACTTGCCAAAGCTGCGCTCGATATTGCGAAAGCCGAAGGTGGGCATCTCATCACCCTTCGCAGTATTTCAAAGGACGAGAAGCCGCTGATCCATTCGATTGTGCAGGAGCTTCGTCTGCAAACCACCGGCGGTGGTCTGGAACTTCTCGATAAGACAGAATAATTACTCGTCCAGGAACCGTTCCACTTCCGCGACATTATCGGGGCTGCCGACAATCAGCGGCGTTCGCTGATGTAAATGTTCGGGAATGATTTCCAGGACTCGCTTGCCGCCATCGCGCGCAGTGCCACCGGCTTGCTCCACCACGAAGGACATCGGGTTCGCCTCATAGAGTAGCCGCAGCTTTCCTTTGTGACTTTTAATATCGGCCGGGTAGAGGAATACGCCGCCATAGAGTAGCGTCCGATGCACATCCGCCACCATCGAACCGATATAGCGTAGGCTGTACGCTTTTTTATGTTCTTCCGGAACGTCCGATTTCGCCCAATCGATATAACGCTGCATTTTCGAATCCCACTTATGATAATTCCCTTCGTTTACGCTATAGATCGTTCCGTGCGCGGGAATCCGAATATCGTCGTGCGATAAGATAAATTCCCCCACCGAAGGATCGAAGGTAAATCCATAGACGCCTCGGCCCGCAGTATAAACAAGCATCGTCGAAGGGCCATAAATCGTATATCCCGCCGCGACCTGCTTATAGCCCGGCTGCAAAAAATCCTGCATCGTACCCGGCGTATCTTCCGGAGTGACACGACGCAGAATCGAAAAGATCGTTCCAATCGAAACATTCACATCGATATTCGACGAGCCATCCAGCGGATCGAAGAGCAGCACATACTTCCCGCACTTATATGCATCGGGAATGGGAAGGATATCCGCGTTCTCCTCGCTCGCCATGGCCGCGAGATGTCCGCCATGGTCCATCGCCCGATAAATCACCGTATCGGCAAAAGCATCGAGCTTCTGCACGATCTCGCCCTGCACATTTTTTACGCCCGTTGCGCCGAGTGCATCGACAAGCCCCGCCTGCCCGACTTCGCGGTTGATAATCTTGAAGGCCAGCGAAAGATCGCGCAGCAGCGACGAAAAATCGCCCGTCGCGCCATTCGAGCGTTCCTGCTGCTCGATAATGTGGCGCTCGATCGTGATAACTTTATTGGAAACGAGTGGCAAGGGAATTAAAAATGACGAATGACGAGTATAAAAATTATGGCATTAGGGTTAATGCGTTCCCGTGTGTCCAAAGCCGCCCGACGCACGAACCGATTCGGCGAGGTCTTCTACTTCGAGCACTTCGACGCGCTCGTACTTGCTGATAATAAGCTGGGCGATACGTGTGCCGCGCTCGAACTGAACCGTTTCCTTCCCATGATTGATCAGGATCACTTTCAGTTCGCCGCGATAATCGGCGTCGATGGTTCCCGGCGTATTCAGGCAGGTGATGCCGTGCTTGGCCGCAAGTCCGCTGCGCGGCCGCACCTGGCCCTCGTAGCCTTCGGGGATTTCCATGGCAATGCCGGTCGGCGCCATCAGGATTTCTCCCGGCGCGATTTCGATGGAACGATTGATACGAAGGTCCATACCGGCGGCATGTTCGGTGGCATAGCCGGGCAGCGCAATGTCGCTATCGGCGGGGTCGAGGCGTTTGATTCGAAGGTCGAGCATGTAGTAATTCCCCGCCTTTTCAAGGCGGGGGGTAGGGGGTGGTTGGTTGAGGGGGAATAATTACAGAGCGCTTAACAGTTCTACCCCCATGAACCTTCCCGATCCGGAGCATTATTCCAATGGAGTCCAATTTTTTCGCGATTCTCATAAAATCATTTTGCAGGTTTGCGTCGAACTGGAGCGGCTGCTTGACGATGCCGAAACGCGCGGCGTATTCCAAAGTTTTGCAAAAGACCCAGCATGGAGCGACGTTTTCCAATTTATGGAGCGTGCCGCGCCAAGCCATGAGCGACAGGAACAGGAACTTGTTTTCCCGCTCGTGGCCGAACATGTGCCGCATGTCGGATTTCAACAACCCGATTCGACCATTCGCTTCCTCATCGAGGGGCACGAGATCCTGATTCGGAAAATGATTCCGCTCATGAAGGACTGGGAAGTGTTTCTGCGCATTCCGCAAGGCGATGCCGCCATCGAAACCGCGCATGAAAAGCATCCGAAAGAAGATGCCGCATTCCTTGCAAATGGAAGAGAACTTATCAAACTCTATCGCGAGCATATTGCGCTCGAAGAAGAGCGCGTGTATCGCGTTGCCGATAAGGTCCTCTCTGGCGAGGAGAAATTCGAGCTGGCCGAGAACATTCGCGACGCCAACAGCAGCGAGCAGCTCACCGGAATCTACCAATTCGAAGAACCCCGCTTCAGCGACCCGACATATAATGTTCAATATATTCCTACCGAAGCAATCTCCGAAGACGCAATCGAACCGGAAGAGGAAGAGGAGGAGGAATAAATTAGAGTTCTAAACACGATTGCGCGGCCGGATAGATAATCGTTCCATTCGACTGCGGTTTGGCGTTCGCGTTCAGTTCTGCCTCCGGCGTTTTGCCTTTGGCCATGATGTGGAGCACCTGCCATCCGCGCGTGAGGAGATAATCGGTGATAATCCGCCGGTGGCATCGCCACCAAACGGCTTCGGAGCACATGTAGGCGGTTCGCTTTCCTTTTGCAAGCTCTATCAGCTCGTTCAGTCCTTCCCGGAACGGCTCCGTCTCGGCAAAATCGGCATAGTTCCGAAAGCTGGCGTGCTCCCATGCGTCGTTATGCGAATTTTTATTTGACTTCCCACGCCTGCCGCCTAATGCCGCAAGATGGAGGTATTCGATCCCGTGATGCCGGAGCGAATTTTCGAGCGCGCTTTTATTGAACTGCGGATTGTAGCGGGACATCGGGAACGTCCGCACATCGACCAGCACCTCGATCTCGTTCTCGATCAAGAGTTCGAGAAATGCGTCGATGGTGCGGTTCGAATGGCCGATGGAGTAGATAGTGCGCTTCACTTCTTCATCCAGAACGAAAGAATAACTCCTTCGGTTGAAATTTTATGCTCACGGAATATATCGAAGCGGCGATGCGTCATGCGAAGTATCGGATTTATCCCGATAGTACTTATTATGGTGAAATTCCAGAATGTTCTGGTGTTTGCGCGAACGAACGAACGTTAGAAGAGTGCAGACGTGTGCTCCAGGAGGTTCTGGAAGGATGGATTATGGTGCGTTTACACGAAAACCTCGAAATACCTGTCATTGAAGAGATTGATCTTGAAGTTAGCGTTATTGCCTAAATGCCGCATCTCGGACCGATAAAGCGAAAAGATTTAATCGCAGCTTTACGAAAGGCCGGGTTCCGCGGCCGAATGCCGGTGGAAAGCACGATTACATGCTCCGTAATAATCACGCTGTCACGATTCCCAATCCTCATGGCAGCGATATCACCGAATATTTTTTACGAGACCTTTTAAAGCAAGCAGGCATCTCTCGCGAAGAGTGGGAAAAATTGTGAGAATTCTTTTAAAGGCATGTGGATCGAAGTACCACTTCGACCCACACTGTTACTAAAATAAGCCCGAAAAATCAATAACGTTCCTCGCGGCCATTTTTTTTCGTATATTTGCGGAAATAATATCTCGTCCTTTTTATGGCAGAGACGCAAACTCGGAATTTTTCGATCGATATCGACCCCGCCTCAGGGGCATCGCGCAATGGCACGGCACGAAACACCGCGACGATTATCGCCGATCTCTGCGAGGCGATCGAGTTCGTGCAAGAGCGAGTCGTCAACCGCGAAGAGGTGGTCGAGCAGATTTTTCTTGCGATGCTGACCGGCGAACACGTCCTGCTCGAAAGCAGGACCGGAGTGGGGAAGACGCTGCTCGCCGAGCAAATTTTTCGCATGTTCGAAGGTGCGCGCACCTTCAAAGTGCAGGCCAGCAAAGAGCAGCAGCCCGATACCTATTTCGGCGGACTGATGCTCGAAGAACTGAAGCATGGCAAGCTCATTCATAATACCGAAGGCTCGCTTGTCGAAAGCGAATTCGGATTTATCGATGAAATTTTCGATGCCAACGATTATACGCTCCGCGCGTTGCTTTCGCTCCTAAACGAGCGGGAACTGATTCGTGGCATTCAGCGCGTCCATTCTAATGTGCATACCGTCATTGCCGCGACAAATTATCTGCGGCTCTCCGAAATTACCGAAGCGCTGCTCGATCGCTTTCTCTTCAAGGCGCTGATTCATCCCGATAAAGATGCGTTTTATCAATATAAAATCTCCCAGCAGTACCTGAAAAGTCTTGGAAACGCGATCGAGCCGCAAAAAAAAATCCACTATTCGGATTTGGCCTATGCCTCGCGCGTCGTCCGTGGTGAAATTCCTGAATACCATATTCAAGTGACACCGGACCTCGTCTATTTTATGAACCTCGTCATTCGCCATTACGAGGTGCAGCGCAACCGGCTGCTCCATGAGCGGCCGCACGAAGCGCATCTTCGCACGAAAGATTTTTACATCTCACCTCGCACACAAGCCAAATCGCTCGATGTGCTGCGGGCCATTGCATTTCTTCATGGTCGTGTCTTTGCAGAAAAAAGCGATATTCCGAAACTTCATCTCCTGCTTTGCACGGCGGGAATCGCGGAAGAGAAAACGATTTTTCAAAAGTCCTACGATACCCTCCTTCAATTATACCAGGTTTCCGGTTCGTTCGATCAATTATCGGCGCTGCTTACACTGGAAGACGTGCTCGCCCGTCTTAAGCATGACCCCACGCTGATGTCCCGGCCGCTAACGGAGCTCGAAGGCGTTCCGACGAAGCGATCGATCGTCGCGTGGGCGAAGGAAACGCTTGGCGTTACCGATCCGAGCGCGGCACACAAACGCCGCCTCGCGGAAGGATTTTTGCAGAGCATTCATCCGACTACCGAGGATCTCAAAACGCTGAAAACACATCTCGAACAAGAAATCAAAACCGTCTTTGCCGGACACGTTGAACACTACTAAAGGCGCCTGCTGGAGTAGTTTCTTTCGTCCCTGACGGGACTTTTATTCGGTTAAATGAATAATTCACGCAACGCTGTCCTTGAGATACGCAAACGGACCCGCGAACGCCGTCGCTC
>DASYAJ010000449.1:0-3938 GCA_036501405.1 Kapaibacterium sp. (SeqCode) | reverse complement strand
TCATTGTGGTTAATGGAAGTTATTCTTGTCGCTATAGCTTTTGGAGTGTTTACCAATATCGATTTATTCAAGGAGATTGCCAAGATACCGGATCGACAATGGATAGTGTCTTTCTTGAAATTATCCCTTCAACATTGAAAGTAAGGAACGCTGCAGTAATTCCCACAATTAATTTTTTGGATAACGGAATTCCAGCATTTGAATTTGCAGCATTTTCGGAAGAACATACGCTTGAAATTTGGAATCCGATCGGGAAAATAGTATCGAGAGCTATCATTGAAGCAGGCGAAACCGTGTGTGAAATGTCTCTCCCTCCCGGGCTCTACTTCGCACGGCTTGGCGATCAGGTGGCGAAGTTCATCGTGTCGCCGCGATAATTGCTGGTAGCGTCCTGTTTCTTCGTAAATTTGCATAGCGTTCAGGAACGTCCTGAGCAACGGCCTGTTTTCGTGCAGTCTATAATTCAAGCATCACGAAAATACGGTAAAAAACGACGAAATTTAGCAATTAATGGCATCAACAAATGATTTTAGGGTCGGCGCCGTGCTCAAAATGGAGGGCGAGCTCTACCAGATCGAAGAATATGTACACCGGACTCCCGGCAACCTGCGCGCGTTCGTGCAGGCCAAAATGAGGAACATGAAGACCGGCAATTTGAAGGAAGTCCGCTTTCGCTCCGGTGAAGAGGTGGAGATGATCCGCATGGAGAAAAAACCAATGCAATTTCTCTATCGCGATGGCTCCGATTTCGTCTTCATGGATAACGAGAACTACGAGCAGATGAACGTTCCCGAAAAGACCGTCGGCACCGGAGCGAAGTTCGTGAAGGAATCCGACAACTGCGATATTCTTTTCGCGGAAGATGGAACGATTGTCGCCGTCGAGCCGCCGAATTTTGCGATCCTCCAAATTTCGCAGACCGATCCCGGCTTCAAAGGCGATACGGCGACCGGCGCAACGAAACCGGCTACGCTTGAAACCGGCGCGGTCGTGAACGTGCCGCTCTTCCTGAACGAAGGCGATAAAGTGCGCGTCGATACACGCACGGGAATGTATTTGGAGCGAGTTAAAGCCTAAAATTTTCCCCCTCTCTCTTGCGAGAGGGGCAGGGGAGGGTGTCTGGAACGAAGTGGCATTCTCCCTTATTCCCTCCCAGTGAGCGAAGGGAAATAATAACAAAAACATGGATTTATCATACCTAGAAAATCTCATCAAGCTTTTCGAATCGAGCACGCTCACCGAGCTTGAAATCGACGAAGAAGGCTCGCGGGTAACGCTCGGCCGCACCAAAGAGCAGCCGATGTTCGCTATGCCACCGCAGATGCAATACGCGATGCCGCCTCCTACTGGTGGAGTGCAAGCTGCGGCTGCTCCTGCTGAAGCCGCACCTGCTTCTTCGGCAAAAACGCACGAAGTGAAATCGCCGATCGTGGGAACGCTTTATCGCGCACCGGCGCCGGATGCCGATCCCTATGTGCAGATGGGGCAGCACGTCGAAAACGGCACGACGCTCTGCATCATCGAAGCGATGAAACTGATGAACGAAATCGAAAGCGATGCCGCCGGAAAGATCGTGAAGATCCTCGTCGAAAATGGCCAGCCGGTGGAATATGGGCAGCCGCTGTTCCTCCTCGAAATTGCATAAACTTTGTTCTCCAAAATTCTCATAGCCAATCGCGGCGAGATCGCGCTGCGCATCATCCGCACCTGCCGCGAGATGGGCATCAAAACCGTCGCCGTCTATTCCGAGGCTGACCGGAATTCGCTCCACGTCCGCTTTGCCGATGAAGCGGTCTGCATCGGTCCGCCGCCTGGGAAGGAAAGTTACCTCAACATCCCGCGCATCATCAGTGCCGCGCATCTCACGGGCGCCGAAGCCATTCATCCCGGCTATGGATTCCTCGCCGAGAACGCCGAGTTCTCCGACATCTGCGATGCTTCCGGCTTCACCTTCATCGGACCGAAGCCCGATATGATCGAAGCCATGGGCGATAAAGCTCGCGCAAAAGAGACGATGAAAGCGGCCGGCGTCCCAGTCGTCCGTGGCTCCGATGGCGTGATAAAAAACACCGACGAAGCTCGCCAACTTGCCGAATCCATTGGGCTTCCCGTCATCATCAAAGCGGTTGCCGGAGGCGGCGGAAGAGGAATGCGAATCGTTCACAAGCTTGAAGAAATCGAGCAGCAGGTCGCGATGGCGCAGGCGGAAGCAGCGGCCGCATTCAACAATGGCGATGTCTATATCGAAAAATATATCGACAAACCTCGCCACATCGAAATTCAGGTCTTCGGCGACTCGCATGGAACTGTTGTCCACTACAACGAACGTGAATGCTCCATCCAGCGCCGCCACCAAAAGCTCGTCGAAGAATCGCCATCGCCGGTCGTGTCCGAACAAATTCGGAACGCGATGGGCGCGGCTTCGATCAAAGGCGCTTCCAGCGTCGGATATGTCGGCGCGGGAACCATCGAATTTCTTCTCGATAAGGATAATCAATTCTACTTCATGGAGATGAACACCCGAATTCAAGTCGAGCATCCTGTGACCGAGCAAGTCATCGGACTCGATCTCATTCGTCAGCAGCTTCATGTTGCCGCAGGAGGGAAAATCTCCAAGCGCCCCCGAAAGCCCGAAGGCCATGCCATTGAATGCCGCATCAATGCCGAAGACCCAGAGAAAGATTTTCGTCCATCGCCCGGAACGATTACCAGCTTCCACGCGCCTGGAGGCTATGGCGTTCGGCTCGACAGCCACGTTTATGCCGGATACCAGATTCCGCCTTATTACGATTCCCTCCTCGGAAAGCTGATTACATTCGGCGCAGATCGTAAAGAAGCCATCGACCGAATGCAGTCCTCGCTCGATGAGATGATCGTAGAGGGAATCAAAACGACGATCCCGTTCCATCGCGCCCTCATGCGCAACGACCGCTTCCGCGCCGGCCAGTTCGATACCCATTTCCTCGAATCCTTCGATTGGAAAGCGCAGCATTAGTAGGATTTCCGCGAAAATATTTCCTTTCCCATCGAAACTTGTTCCAACAAATTTTGTAGTGTGTGTTGGATGCGTTTTCATTCTTCGCTTCTTATGGAAAGAAAAACAGCAACATTTAAATTTCTTAAGGACATATTTAGCCTGTACGCATAAATGTCAAAAATGTTTCAGCAAATTGATAAATAATTTTATTTCTCCCCTCCCGCTTATCAGAGAGGTTGGGGAGCGTGTCGAGAAGACAATTCCTTCTCCCCTCCCGCAAGCGGGAGGGGCCGGGGGAGGGTGTGTCGCTTATTCAAAAACGATGGGTACTCGACACACCCTCTCCTAACCCCTCCCGCAAGCGTGAGGGGAATAAAATCGGAACCGGCGTTGCCGATTGTTTTAGGAGCCAGACGCGCGACGGGACCGCACAATCCGCGCAACAGGAAGCATTCCCAAGTGGCGGAGCCACGAAGTACCCGCAGCCCAGACTCTGCCCTCGACCTGATCGGGTGGTGAAACCTCAATGCGACGATATTAATCGTAACTATGTTAAACTTTGATACGAATGGCTAAAACACGAAACTCCGATCTTTTCGATTGGGATGCTGGGAATTCTGGCAAGAATCTGCGGAGCCACGCAGTAAGTGACGAAGAAGCGGAGCAAGTATTCCAAAATGCTCCGACCGTTCGTTTGAATGACCCCATACATTCCGCCGAGGAAATGCGACTTCGAATTCTCGGAAAAACCGATTCTGGAAGGATGATGTTCGTCAGTTATACAATGCGAGGGACGAAATACCGAGTTATTTCGGCGCGAGACATGAATAAAAAAGAGCGTAACCTTTATGAACAAGAAACTGAAAAAGCTGCCTGAATTCAAAAACGAAGACGAAGAGCGTCAGTTTTGGGCCACACACGACTCCACCGAATTCCTCGACTGGAGCAAAGCCGACGTATT
>DASYAJ010000448.1:0-4436 GCA_036501405.1 Kapaibacterium sp. (SeqCode) | reverse complement strand
AGCCTGATAATTATGATCGCGTGTGTTTTCTAAAAACACAGAGAACTCGATTTGCTGCACTCCTGCATCGATCCCGGCCTTTTTAAAATCGTTCGAAATGATAATCATTACTTGTTTGGTGACATCATTCCCGCTTGGAATTTCAATCGTGAATTGAAACGGAGTCATTTTGCCATTGATATTTTTTTGAAGAATTCCATCCGCGCCTGCGGTCCAGCCGGCATCGGCCAAGAGCTTTTTCGCTCCATCGACATTGAAATCGGGCTGCTTCACCGTGGGATCGTAATTGGGCTGCGATGGAGCCACGGGTCCCTCGATTTTCTTGCTAAGCCCATGCGAAATGTTTTTCAGAATTTCATCGCGATCGATGAGCATCGTCAAAGCTTTGCGAACGTTTTTATCCGAAAAAAGCGGAAGAGAATTATTCCAGGCTAAAAAGAATACCGTATTTTCATAGACAGTATCCTTTTTGATGTATGGAAATTTTGTGGTGTCCACTTCATTGAGATATTGAGAAGAGGAAAGCGTTTGATCGATATCGATATCCTGATGCTTGAGCGCAATGAGCGCAGCGTTGAGATCTTTGATCGTCTTGAATGTAATTTTATTGGGATAGGCCGCAAGCCAGGGATGATTTCGTGCCCAGTAGTTTGTATCGTGAACGAGTGTGACATGATCGTTCGTGATCCAGGTATCGAATTTGTAAGGACCGCTTCCGACAAGATGTGCGGCATCGCGTTGATTGGCCGGATTTTGAATGGCGTCAGCTACTTGTTTTATCGCCGGATTTTTCGGATTCGATTGACGCAAGTCTGCCCAACTAATCTTATCGGAAAGATTGGAGGGATCCCAAATATGTTTTGGAATGATTCTCACGTAATTGGTGATTTTGAGCAGATCGAATCGGTACTTGTTGTAGTGGAAGACAACCTGGTTTGGATGTCCTGCGGGAATCCAGCAGCTATCGAGGTTCCCAAAGTAGCTGCGGAGCGGAGCGACATTGATCACCAGGGGATTATTGACAACCTTATAAGAAAAAACAACATCCTGGGCTGTGAGAGGTTTGCCATCCGACCAACGAGCGGAAGAATCCATGGTGAATGTAAAGGTGAGATGATCGGGGCTTTCCTGAGGCAACTGCGCAAGGAAAGGAGTATAACCTTGCGTTCGTGGATTTTGACCCGTGAGCGCTTCAAACATTTCCCCTTCGACATAATTGGCTAATTCGGATGTCGAAAGCATCGGGTTCAGCTCATCGACATCGCTGGGATAGTACCACACGACCTCGTTCTTCGTTGAAAGCCCACCTGCGGGGCCTCCGGCGGTGTGGCAGCCGGTAATGGCAAGGGCGGCGGCGAGGATAAAAAACGATGCGAAAGCGAACAGGTTTTTGGAATATATCATGGGTCGAGTAGTTAACATTTCCGCAAAATTACGAAAAAATATCGTGTTTAGACATTTTTCCGAAAAATCGTGCGCGTCATGTGTCCGAACCCGCGCCAGCCGGAGTCGAGCTGGATGGTCTGGTGTGCCGTGTGTTCCTCTGCGATGCGGGATTCATGCGCGTGGAGCAAATCGCTGCGCGTGAGAATGCCGATAATCTGTAACGGGTCCTCGCGGAGTACGACGGGAAGCCTTCCCACTTTTTCGAGGACCATCAGATCGGCCGCTTCGCGCAAGGTATTGTCTTCGAAGACGACAGTCGGCACATGATGGATGACGGAACTGATCGCCGCATCCAGTTGGCGGTCTTGCGAAAAAATATCTTTGCGTGAAATAACACCGGCCAGTTCGCCCTGCTCGTCGAGCACGGGATAAGCGCCATGCTGCGCGCCTACTTCACCGGAGCGGCACCACTTCTGCACATCGCTCACAATTTGCTCCGCGCGCAGTGTCACGACCTGCCGCGAAAGCGCATCTCGGACGTAGGTTCTGGCAAGATGATCGGCGGCGTAATCGGAGGGCACATGCAACCCGCGTCGCGCGATTTTTTCGGTCATGATCGTATACTTCATCATGGTCGTCGAGATGAGATACGCAGCCGCGCATCCGCCGAGCAAGGGAAGCAATCCCGAAGATTGCAGTGTCGTTTCGAATGCAAAAACGACCGAAGCTAAGAGCGCGCGTGAAGCTCCCGCGAACATTGCGGCCATGCCGATGAGACCCGCCATACGCGGATCGATTTGAAGTTCCGGAAAAACATAATGAATCCCCACGGCAATCGACGCGCCGAGCGCGCCGCCGATGGTAAATAACGGCGCGAGCGTTCCGCCTGAAGTTCCGCTTCCGAGCGCGATCGCCCAACTGATAAATTTGAAAACGCAAAGAAGGAGCAGCGCTTCCGTTGTGAACGAGCCATTCAGAAATCCGGCGATGTTATCGTACCCGACGCCCATCGTATGTGGAACGAAATATCCGATCAGGCCGACGGCAATTCCGCCAATGGCCGGCCACCACATCCAGTGAATATGGAAGCGGCCATGCTCTAATTTCTCGAACGCATCTTCTACCCAATAGACAATCCGCGTGACATACACGGACGCCACGCCGACAGCCGCCCCGATCAATACATAGGTGACGATTGCACCTTCGGTCGGCGTTCCGAGGTTGGGCATCGCGAAGACCGGCTTCAGTCCATCGAAGAATACCCGCACGGCTGTTGCGGCAACGGCAGCAATAGCGCAGGGAACGAAAGAGCGCGCGCGGAATTCGAAGAGCAAGAGTTCAATCGCGAGCAGCACCGCCGAAACAGGGGAACCGAAAATCGCTGCCATGCCCGCTGCCGCGCCGGCTGCGAGGAGTGTTTTACGTTCATCGGCTGTGGTTTTTAAGAGTTGACCGATTAGGGAACCCAAAGCGCCGCCCGTCGCAATGATCGGTCCTTCTGCGCCGAAAGGTCCGCCGGTGCCGATGGAAAGTGCCGCAGAAAGCGGTTTTAAAATCGTAATGCGCGGAGGAATGCGGCTCTGGTTGAGCAGCACTTGCTCCATCGTTTCGGGAATGCCATGCCCGCGAATAGCTTTGGAACCATAGCGTGCCATAATTCCAACAAGAATTCCTCCGACGAGCGGGATGGCGATGACCCACAGCCCCAAATGATTATCGGCGGGCGAAGAAAAATGGGTGGAAAGTGTGCCATAAAACGAGAGGTTCGTCACGAAGCCGATCATCGCGGTGACGATCTGCGAAATAAATCCCGCCGAAGCGCCGATAAGGAGCGCAAGCCCCGTCATAAAAAGCAGCCGTGTTTCGCCGAGAGCCACATTTTTGGGCATTTTCACTCGCGATAACTTTTCACTTAATTGGTCAGTCATTTTTTGCTTGTTCTTCTTTTACTTTTGTGTGACCTTTAGTCACGCCTACGAATTCACTATTTTTTTTCGATTTTTCGAGAAATAATTCTGGTTTGATCCCGGAAAGTCCTGCTTGGGTTAGGATGGTATCCAGATGGAGTGCCAGCGCACTGCGGTCCTCGGAACGCATTTTTTTCAGCACCCGGATGAGCTTATCCTGAAGCGTCTCCGGCGAGCTTCGCAGTGTTTGGATTCCGGCTTTCGTAATGGAAAGCATCTGCATTCGCTGGTCCATTTCTGAACGGACGCGCGAAACCAGCCCTTTTTTTACTAATTTTGTTACCACCACGGAGACCGTGCTCTGGCTGGTATGCGTCGCCGCGGCAAGTTCATTGACGCTCATGGACTTCGCAGTGCGCAATTGTTCGAGGACGAAGAGCTGCGCGCCGCTGAGTCCGACCCGCTTTTCCGCATTCCGCGACGCAATTTGCAAGGATTGGACGAGAATCCGAAGTGTATTCAGAATCCGCGATACGTTGTGGTCCGTCATATCCATGGGCGTCAATTATATTGGTATCAATATAAACGAAAAAAGGGCATTTTGGTTTCCGATCCTAAGATTGGAATGGATAGAATTACGACTGCAAGGACATCACGATCCTCTCGACGGATTCTTCTACGCTCAACTGCGAAGTATCGAGGACCAAACTTTTGCGATGTGCGTAAGGTGTGAAAAGAGCGTACTGCTTCAACATCGAACGAAGACGGTTCTTTTCGATTACTTTTTTATGCGCGACACGCGATTCGTTTTCGACTCGATCTAAAAGCGTTGCTTCCAATGCAATGAGTTGAACAAGATGTGCCGAGCCTCCCTCGCTCTCGACCGTGGAGATCATTTCCGTAATAAAGGCCTCGTCCTCGGATGGATCGAAGCAAAAAGTGAAAATCAGACCGGGGATCTTCCATTGTATTGCTTCCCGCAGCATAATCAATCGGACTTTTTCCAGTGTTGCTTGAAATGGTTGCGTTCCAAATTCGAACAGAGGTTCGACGGCGCGGACTGTTGGATTGTTTTGAAAAATTTTGAAGCCAGTCCGTTCTGCAAGCTGTTCGGCGACAGTCAGTTTTCCAACGGCTGGCGGA
>DASYAJ010000447.1:0-1582 GCA_036501405.1 Kapaibacterium sp. (SeqCode) | reverse complement strand
GCGATTCGCCGATTCCGAGTCCGGTTTCACGCTCGGTCCAAAGCTACTCGGCACGTACGAAAAAGAAGTCTACGGCGTAGTGCAGCAAATCTTTCAGAAGCAATACGACACGATCGTGAATCTTGGTGCCGGCGACGGCTTTTATGCGGTCGGGCTCGGGCGCTATTTTCCAAATTCCCACCTCATTTGTTTTGAAGCGATTGACTGGAAGCACGAGCAAATCGAATCGCTGGCACAGTTAAATGAATGCGGCGGACGAGTTGCAATCCATGGCTTGTGCGGCAACGACGATTTGGCGGAGGCGCTGGCGGGTTCGGGGCGAACGCTGGTGGTTTGCGATGTCGAGGGGGCGGAGCTCGCCCTGCTTGATCCGGCGATGACATCCCGATTGGCAGAAGTGGACATGCTCGTCGAGATGCACGACATCATTCAGCCCGGCATTTCGAAGGCGATCCATAACCGCTTCGAGGCGACCCACGATATCAAGGTCATGTCGACAGCGCCGCGCACACTCGAAGATTGGCCCAAGTCAGTCGCACCCCCCTACAACTGGTGGAAACTGATGTCCGAGAGCCGAGAGGGGCCGATGACTTGGTCATGGTTGTCATCGACCATCAAATGATGCCAAAGAGCGCGCGGACCAATTCGAAGTGAGATCATTCGATCGGACATCGAGCCGCCCCCCCGCCCCTTGATGGCATCGTATATTTCGATTTCACCGAAGATTTGCCTCGGCCGATTCCCTAAACTGCTATACAGTCGGCTATTCCAACCAGTCCTTCTTCTTAATCCGCTGCGGAACGTATTCCTCGGTGACGTAGCTGATATCTTTTTGAATCAGCGATTCGACTTCCATTTTGAATCCGTTGGAGACCATTTTGGCGATCTCCTTTTGCCAACCCTTGTGGTCCTTGAACCAGGGATAGCTCGCAATTTCGCCCGCACGCTTTTTGTCTTTGTCGTTCAGATCGATCTTAACGGTTTCCGGCAAATCGCACTCGTCGAAGTCTTTGGCGCGAATGCCCAGGAATCGAGCATCCGGAATCGCCAGCCGGCTGGATTCGAATGCCAGCGAAATCGACCCCTGCTTGATGACCGAATAGATGTAATGCCCCCACGGATCGCAATCGAGCAGGCAGATAATCGGCAGCTTCAGTTGCTGGTTGAAGCGTTGCAGCAATCGCCTCACGCCGCGCGGGGGCTGTCCGCCGCCATGCGTCAGGATGCAATTATTTTCTTCCCAGAACCGATCTTCGTTAAACCGATTCCACACCGTTCCTTTTTCCACGTGCAGCACAAAATCCGCATCGCATTTTTTGAACTGAATCATATCCGGCTCGACAATCGACGGAATCGCATAACCCCCGGAGCCCATCCGCCGGCAGTCAATTTCGTCGCCGTTGTCGACGATCGTGATGTTGCCGACCATCGACCCGCGGTTGTCAGCGAAAATATGTAGCTCTTCCCGCAGCGAACCGAGCGTCACTTCCAGATCTTCCAGAATCGGGTCCGATTCATCCTGCGTATCGAAGGTATTTTCCTTGGTGCCCGCGACGGTGTGTTTCGCTTTATAAAAAACACC
>DASYAJ010000446.1:0-3856 GCA_036501405.1 Kapaibacterium sp. (SeqCode) | reverse complement strand
CAGAGAATATTGAAGAGCGACCGCTCTTCTTGCCGCAATAAGTTGTAGCTCCACTCGATTGCGTTGTAAAGCGTTTTATGCCGCTCCGGTTGGTCGGCAGAGCCGGAGGAAAGAAAGCTTCTCCATTCTTCCAATCTGGTGAGAATAGTCTGCGTGTTAAACATCCTTATTCTCGATGCCGCTAATTCTATTGCAAGCGGAAGTCCATCGAGCTTATGGCAAATCTTGTTGATGGGTTCCACATCATCCGGCGTTACTTCGAAATTGAATCGCGATTCTTTCGCGCGCTGTATAAATAATTGCGCTGCTGGCGAGGCGGATAATTCCTCTTTCGTGGCGGTTCGGCTTGGCAATCTGAGTGGTTCGACATGATATTCGTTCTCGCCTCTCACACCGAGATGGATTCTACTCGTTATGATGATCTTTAGATTGGGACAAGATTCGAGCAATTCTGAGACAGTGTGCCGCGCGCTGAGTAAGTGTTCGAAATTATCGAGAATCAGCAGTAGATGTTTTTTATAAATGAAAGCTTTTATGCTTGCGATCAGCGGCTGGCCCTGCACCTCACGAATATCGAGCGACTGCGCGATGGCGGATGCAACTAATGCCGGCTCTATGATCGGAGCTAGCGGCACAAAATAAACTCCGCCCTTGAAACGGCTCAGGACTTGCCTGCCAGTGTCGATACTCAGTCGCGTTTTTCCAGTGCCGCCAGTTCCTGTCAGTGTAACTATTCGGGCATTCGATATTCTTTGTTCGAGTTCAGCTAATTCTTTTTCTCTTCCAATCGTCTCAGATACCGAATGCGAGAGGTTCGTTGGCGGCGGAAGAAAGTCGATGTCAGGCTCCGAAGAAGGCGCGTTCATATTACCGATGCGAGCTAATATTTTTCTGTCAAGTTCGACACCGCATTCATGCAAAGCACGGAGAACTTTCGGAAGCCAAATTTCCTGGCCAACATTAGTTACAGAAATATATTGCCGTCCCGCAAGCGCATATTCTATTTTGGGATCGAGCGGAGATGCTTCCAGAATTAGCGGAAGAATCGGGCGGTTGTGTTCCCATGCTAATTGTATCTCCTGATGCACATTGCGAGATGAGACCGAACTTGGCGTGCAAAGAAGAATCATCGCCGAGCATTGCTTGATCGCTTCGACGATTGAAGAGGACCACATCGCGCCGCCGCTGATATTCAGATCGTCGAACCACGAGCCCAATCCTGCGGCGCCGAGAAGATCGAGAATTTTTTGCGCTTCTTGACGGTCGGCGCTGGAATAGCTGATAAAAATGCGCGGAAGTGTGTCTTGCATCAAATTGAAGTGTGAAAACTTTTAGTTAAGCCTAATAGTATTATTCTAAAAAAGAACGAAGCAAGCAAAAATACGAAAAATAAACACTACGCGGAAGAATTGCGATTTTGAGTTTCGCCAGAACAATTGATTCATATCCGAAAAATCAGCCCCACCGTCACAATAAATTCCCGGAACTGGCGCGGCGGCTGATCGAACAATTGGTAGGCTTCAGTCCAAATTCATAGTACCATTCAAGGTAGTAGAAATCCCCAGACCAGCCTAATCCTGCGGACAAAGCCGTGAGCGATGCGTTCGATGGCGGCCAACTTTTCGTCGCAGAGGACCCCATCGTAGGATAATAGAATGCGCTATCGGCAGTGATATCGATAAGGGAAAACCCTCCTTCCACGAACAGATCCTTCCAGGGATAAATCCAAAGAGCGCAAGAGTGGATCCAAGCTTGCGCATCGTATTGAATGGAATTTCCTGCAGTTAGCCCTAACTGATATTCGAAGGCATTTCGAAATAGTCCTTCTATTTTGTGTCGATAGCCTAAGCCAAAAGCATAATCGAGATGTCCAGTACCGAAGCTTACTTGACTTGGTGAATAAAGACTATTAAATCCAACGCCTCCAGCCAGCAAAAGCCTCGGACGATTTTCATCTTTCCAAAAACTGGTGGATGGAAATTGAACGCTATCAAATCCTTCAATCGAATCGAGACATCGCGAATGAGAATCATACTCAGGACACTTGCTGCATCCTTCAGCAGCTTTGTCGATAGCCACAATCGGTTTCGCTCCCGCATCCTTTGCGGTGAAACCCTTCATTCCCAAGACTTCGGCGCGCTGAAAATCCCGGTTGAACATAGCGGTACAACCGGAAAAAAATGCGAAGAACAGGAACGGAATTCCAATTCTGAAAAACATCTCTTTCAAACCAAGATTCTGCGCACTTTAGTTTTTATATCCGGAATATCCAACCGCCCGTCTCACAACTCTCGGACCTGGCGAGCGCTGAATTTTCAAACTGACGGTCAAAAAACATTTAATGCTTCAACGCCGCTTCAATACTTAAACGTCAGCGTTAGCATGATGTCATCGCGGGAGACGGCATCGTCGGTAACGATTCCCGAAACTTGAGTTCCAGATGGGGTGGTGTCGTCGTAGAGCGTATGCAGCGTGTGATAGCTGGAATGGCGCCAGGCGGCATCGAGATCGCAATACTTCCCAAGTGGAATGCCTGCGCCGACTGAAATGGCCGAGATCCCATAATTCGATGGATCGCCGACATAAGGCGATGGCTCGAAACTATAGCCCGCGCGAAGAGCAAGTCCAATAATTGGGAATTTATATTCCGCGCCTAATTGCCACGAAAGCACGGGCCGCAAAGAATCGGCCGCATAATTATTCAGGTCGCTCATATCGAACGTCGTATTCGTGAATTGCAAGTCGGACATATTGAGATAGGTGACGCTCGCGGTTCCCGTCAGCCCCAGCAGATGCACGGAACCGCCGAGACCGAACTTCCACGGTTCGACAATATCGTACGTCTGTGCGTAGAGTGGAGGAAAGTCCATTTGATCGGAACTATAGGGATTTGGCGCACCGGAAAACAACGCGACACCGGTAAGATCGGATGTCTCATTGATATGGAGAACTTGCGGCGATTCGATGGTCGCGCCGATACGAAAAACTTCCTCGTTGGCTAAAAGGCCGAGCTTGAGCGAGCCGCCGCTTTGGTCCTGATGCAAATGCGTTGCGACCGTCGCGTTCTCGAATCCCGCAGGTGCCGCAGTTCCCGTGTCGGTGGCGATGCTATGCACATTCGTGACGGTATAATTCTGGAGATAATCGTAGGTGCCGAAGAGAATATTCGCTGTAAGTCCAAGCGAAATCGTCGGTGCAATATCTATGGCGCCGCCGATGCGCACGGCGTCGAGGCCCCCTTCGGTCGTGACGTTACCGGATTCCTGCATTCCGGCAAAGCTGGGCGCGTCAAGCGCAAAAGCCCCCGAATCGGGAACATCGTATGTCAAGCCGAGCGCATACGCCAGATTATTGTTCCCCAAAAAATCTCGGTTGCGATAGCCGGTTCCAGAGCTTGCGGTGCCCGCGCCAAGAAATTCCTGCGTATTGAAAAGATTCTGATTCGGATTCACGGCATTGAAGCTATACTGCGACGTATAATCGCGGAGGCGGTCGAACGAAACGCCGAACGCAAGATGCCCCTGCAATACCGGATAGGGCGAAGCAATGCCGACCGAAGAAAGCGCGCCGGCATCGAACTGGGAATTATTGCTAAGGCCGAGATAATTCGCGACCGAATGATTGTCGCGATTGAATCCCGAAATGGTAAACTCTCGTGAGGCAAGCGGCGCAAGCGCAGCCGGATTGAAATCGAGTGCGTCCACGCCATCAGCGGCCGAAATCAGGTTCCCGCCCATTCCGAATGCACGGGAGCCGCTGGCGACTGGCTGAGTTCCCAAGAGCACGCCTTCGTTAATCTGCGCTCGCACGTTCGAACCGAGTGCGCACGTAAGAAGGATCAGACCGAAAAAAAGAA
>DASYAJ010000445.1:0-1572 GCA_036501405.1 Kapaibacterium sp. (SeqCode) | reverse complement strand
GCAGCATCCATCGGTGTATGGCAGCGTGAATGTCATGGGATCGCTGAATCTAATGGAAGCGGCGCGGCTGACGAATCCGATGCCGCGAATGGTGATGGCATCGACGGGGAGCGTTTATGGGGCGAATACGCCGGTGCCATTTCGTGAAGATGCGGCGGCGGATCGTCCTTTGGCTCCCTATCCTGCATCCAAACGGGCGATGGAATTGCTAGCGCACTCGCATCATCATATTTTTAAATTGCCGATCACGGTGGTGCGATTTTTCAACGTGTACGGGCCGCAGGGGAGGCCGGACATGATGCCGTGGCAATGGACGTTTGATATTCTCGCGGGGAAAGAGCTTACGCTTTATAACGCGGGCAAACTCAAGCGCGACTGGACGTATATCGACGATATCGTTGCCGGTTTTGTCGCGGCGCTGGATAAGCCGTTGGGATTTGAAATCGTAAATCTGGGTTGCGGCAATCCGGTGGAAAACACGCGCTTTGTGCAAATCCTGGAAAGTTTGCTTGGTAAGAAGGCGAAGGTAATCGACACGCCGACACCGTCAAGTGAGCCACCGATCTCTTTTGCGGATATCAGCAAGGCGAAAAAGTTGCTGGGATATGAGCCACGGGTGCTGGTGGAAGAGGGATTGAAGAATTTCATTCAGTGGCTGCGAAGTGAGAAGTTGATTTGAGGTAGTGAAGAGAACGCGAAAGCGCGATGGCGCGAAGGAAGACGCGAAGTTTTAATTATTCTCGCTGCCCAAGAGCTGGGGCCAAACAGGAATCTCTTCACGGCAGATGAGTTTTCTTTGGAACATTCCATTTCGCAAAAACGCATCGCTATCGCGATTCGTGTGTCGCATTATATAATTTACGCTAATGTCACCGCTTCGAGGTATTTTCACACCGCATCTCGTTCCGCTGGACGCTCAGGGGCAGATCAATGAATCCGAGCTGCGCCGCTATATCGATTGGCTCATCGAGCGCGGCGTGCATGGGCTTTATCCCAATGGCTCGACCGGCGAATTCACGCGATTCACCGTCGAAGAGCGACGGCGCATTATCAAGATTGTCTGCGAGCAGACTGCGGGCCGTGTGCCGATTCTGGCTGGTGCTGCTGAGGCGAATGTGCGCGAGACCATTCGCGCCTGCGAGCTTTATCATGAATATGGGGCGACAGCGGTCGCGATTGTTTCGCCATTTTATTACAAGCTGGGCCCGGAAAGTGTTTATGCGTATTTCCGTGAGATCGCGCAGCATTCGCCGATTGGGGTAACGCTTTACAACATTCCGATGTTCGCTTCGCCGATCGATGTGCCGACGATTGCGCGGCTGGCCGAATTTGAAAAGATCATTGGCATCAAAGATTCGTCGGGCGATGTTGCGTTCATGATGCGGATGATTGCTGCGGTGCGGAAAAATCGTCCTGATTTTACTTTTCTCACCGGATGGGATGTGGTGCTGGTTCCGATGTTGATCGTGGGGGCTGACGGGGGAACCAACGCGACCAGCGGAATTGTTCCGGAACTCACGCGATCACTTTATGATTTCGTGCGTGCGGGGCAGATCGAGCAGGCGATGGAAG
>DASYAJ010000444.1:0-1631 GCA_036501405.1 Kapaibacterium sp. (SeqCode) | reverse complement strand
AAAACAGTACTTTTCTGTTCCGATATAAATTCATCAGAATTCCCGCCATCAATAGATTGGTCAAGAGCGCCGAGCCTCCGTAACTCATAAACGGAAGTGGAATGCCAATGACCGGCATCAGCCCGAGTGCCATCCCGATATTGACGGTCACATGAAGGAACCATATTCCCGCTATGCCGATGGCGACCACACTGGAAAAAATACTACGAACAGATGACGCGATGGCGACGCCACGAAAAATCACGAAGAGATAAAGCAGAAGAATGACCACCGCGCCTACAAATCCGAATTCTTCCGACGGCACGCTAATGATGAAATCTGTCCATTGCTTGGGAACATACCGGAGCTGCGTTTGTGTCCCTTTGAGGTAACCTTTTCCCAAAATCCCGCCGGAACCAATTGCCATGCGCGTTTGAATGACGTTGTAACCGGCTCCGAGTGGGTCCAGCTCAGGGTTCAGCAGCACTTGCACGCGGTTCCGCTGATACTGGTGCAGGTGCTCGTAAACAAAATTTGTCGAGAACGCCACAGCGATCACAATGCCGAAGACGAGCATCGTCAATATCAAATTTCTGCGAAAGATAAAGAAGAGCACTGCGCCGCCAGCCAGCACAGAAACGACCGTTGGCGTTTGCCCGAATAGCGCAAGCACGGCAACAAGCGCCGGAATCACAATCGAAGCCAAAAGAAACAAATCGACGCCCGACCAGAGCAAAAGCAAGATAAGGAGTCCCGCGAAAATGACGGCAGTTCCCGGATCGGGTTCCTTCAGAATGAGCGCAACCGGAACGACAACCATCGCGCAAATAATCAGAATATTCTTGAACTTCCCCAAATCGCGGCCTTTATTCAGGAATGCGGCGACTGTGAAAATCGTCGCGAGCTTCGCAAGTTCGGAAGGTTGGAACTGAAATCCACCGATGGCAATCCAACTCCGATGGCCATAAACAATTTTCCCTTTCACGGCAACGAAAAGAAGCAGCGCCAGGCTGATGCCATAGAGAGGATAAGCAATCGCCTGAAACCACCGCACTGGTAGCATCGCCATTACGATCATGGCCGCAATGCCGCTGGCGGCAAAGAGGAGTTGCTGTCCGAAGCGGTTGTTCATGTGCGCCGCGTAGGTTGCACTGTAGATCGCAAGGAATCCAGCGGATGTAAGGAGCAGCACGGAAAAGAACGTCGTCAAGTCGAAGTTCTTTCGTTCCAGCATTGGCGAGCTGGAAAAATCCATTGTCGTCCGTTCTACAGGCATTACGTATTTTGAGATGTCCCCTGGGAGTGCGGCTTTTGAGATGTCCCTGGAGGCTTCAGCCATCGCCGCTGGTCCTTCGAGCGCGGGGGGCCCAGGACTTCACGGGTAATCACGAATGTCCGAAGCGACGTAGCATCGAAGCTAATATCACGCCGAATTTTAACGCGTTGCTCATAGGCATCTGTACCGAGATCGACCGGCTGAACGATTTCCTCTACTTTTTCTTCGTTTTCAACTGCCTTTGCCTTCTGCTTCTTTTTCTTCTTCGTCCGAGCAGCTTCGACAAATTGCTGCACCTCGCGTGGCGCTCGATCGAGATACGATTGGGATTCAGCCGGAACATTTGGAACCGTTCCAGGCTCATCCATTGGCACCA
>DASYAJ010000443.1:0-5010 GCA_036501405.1 Kapaibacterium sp. (SeqCode) | reverse complement strand
TCACGATCTTTCGCAGCCATTTCCCTTCGAATCGGGATCGTTCGAAGGGGCGGTTTGTATCGAGGTTCTGGAACATTTATACGATCCGAAATTTACTGTCAACGAGATTGCTCGGGTTCTGAAGCCGGGCGGACTTCTCGTCGCAAGCGTTCCTAACAATGGCTATTTCCGGGAGCGGCTACGGGCGCTGACGCACGCCGAGCTTTCTACTTCGATTTCGGATTTGACGAACGAATGGAAGGGAGCGCATATCCGATTTTATAATCTCAAATCATTCTCTCGGCTTTTCGAAGTGAATGGGCTTCGGGTTGAATCGGTGCGATCGAATGGGGATGCATCCATTTTCGATGGCATGGATGCCTTCGGCGGCTATGCCATGCAGCACGCATCCTCGTTTTTGCGGCGGCGTCTGCCGCGAGCAATGAAGCTCGCGTTCCTGGAAGACTTATGGCCCGCGCTTTTCGCGCCCGATATTATTCTTTGGGCGCGAAAGCCCGAAAACGTATGAAAGTTCTCATCAGCGGCACGTTCTGGCATGGCTCTTTGGAAGAGAGCTATGCGCGCGCCTTCGAGGCAATTGGCTGGAAGGTCGTTCGGTTCGATTGGGAACAATATGCAAGCGCCCATCCGCTCTCGCTCAGTGCCTTCACCGATAAATTGCTTCGAATGAAAATTGCCGATCGGGTGGGGAAGCAATTTGTAGCCGCGATCGAAGAAACTCGACCGGACATCGTTTTTGTCATCAAAGGCCGCACGATTTCGGCCGATACACTCGCCGAAGCAAAAAAGATTTTGCGAGATCGGCCGCTTCTCAATTTCAATCCCGATAGTCCGTGGGACAAAGCCAACCATTCGAAACGGCTGATCGAAAGCATTCCTATTTACGATGTCCATTTTACGTGGAATACGCGTCTTATGGAGCCGTTCCGAACTTCGGGAGCCAGCAGCGTTTCGTATTTGCCGTTTGCTTACGATCCCGTTTTGCATCAGCCGCTTGGCCTGAAACCGATACCGGAATACGACGCGATGTTCATCGGGACCTATTCAGCGGAGCGGGATGCGCTGCTCGGCACGCTTTCGGGCTGCGACATTCGCATTGCCGGCAACGGATGGGAAAAAGCCACGCACATTCCGAAGCATTGGGTGATTTCGAAAGCACGTTACGGGCACGATGCCGTCCATATTCTTGGCAATGGAATGTGTTCGATCAATATTCTGCGCCAGCAAAACGAAGGCAGCCACAATATGCGCACATTTGAAATCCCCGCTACCGCGAACCCGATGTTGACAACCCGCTCGGAAGAACAAGCACAATGGTTCACGGAAGGCACCGATATGGAGTGCTATTCGACACCGGAAGAATTGAAAGAAAAGATTGTTCTCCTTTCCCAAAAAAGGGATTATGCTCGCGAATTAGCTAAAAACGGATACTGTCGAGTGCGCGAGGAAATATATGCCAAACGCGCGGGAACCATCGTTTCTTTTCTGGGATTATCTTAGTGTTCGATTGCCACGTTACTTAGATTGCCTCGAATCATAGATTGCCAATCGTTTTTTTGCCATTGTTTGCCACAATGAAAATACTTTACGTCGGGCACACCTACACGGTGCGCGCGAACCAAGCGAAAATCGCTGCGCTGGCACGTTTGCCAGGCGTCGAGATTGCGCTTGTGACGCCACACGCCTGGCAGGGACCGCTTTATAAAAATCGAGCGGACCGATTCGAGGGATTCAGCGCGGAAAATGTCCACCATCATATCGTTCCGGCTGTAGGGATTGGGAAAGAAAGCGGTTTCTTGTATTCCCCAAGGATTTCTCGAATAATCAAGGAATTTCAGCCCGATATCATTCATGTCGAGCAGGGAACGTATGCGCTTTCTTATGCGCAAATTTTGTGGGCAGCGAAACGCTATGCTCCGAAGGCCCGCGCCATTTTTTTCACCTGGTGGAACTTGCCTTATGAACTGCATGGAATAAAGCAGCGTGCGGAATCTTTCAACTTCGCGCATTCTGCTACAGCCATTGCGGGCAACCAAGCAGCGAAGGAAATACTTTGGGAACGGGGATTTCACCGTCCCATTCATGTGCTCCCACAATTAGGGATCGATTTGCCAGCATCGAATGACCGACGCGAAAATGACCATAAAGAAAGATTCCGCATTGGGTATGCGGGCCGAATTGCGAGTGAAAAAGGTGTGCTCGATCTTGTCCATGCTGCCGCGCGAATGGAGCACCGTGAAAAATCAGAACTTTATTTCGTCGGCACTGGCGGTGAGCTGGAACGCGTAAAACAGGAAGCAGGAAACAATGCCATTTCGCTGATGCACCACACGGCGGTTCGGAACGAATCCTTGCCGGAGCACCTCGCAACGATGGATGTTCTTGTCTTGCCCAGCCGCTCGACTCCGGAATGGGTCGAGCAATTCGGTCATATTCTTTTGGAAGCGATGGCAGCGGGGATTCCGGTTATCGGCTCTTCCTCCGGTGAAATTCCGAATGTGATCGGAGACGCAGGAATGATTTTCCGGGAAGGAAATACCGAAGAGCTTGCCGCCGATCTCGACCGGCTTTTTGCCAATCCGGGCGAACGCAACGTTTATGCTTCGCTTGGGAAACAGCGTATCGCGCAGCATTTCACCCACGAGAAAATTGCGAAAGCCCAAAAAGAAATCTACGACGGGATGATGCGAGAAGGAATGCCAGTCGTTTCACTTAATGGAACGATTGCCTCGTGAATGATTTTCTTGGCATAGCGATCCTCATCGTCCTTCTGCTGCTTATCTCGCGGACCGAACGGCCCTACACGATACTCTGGTCTTTTGCAACACCGATTTTTTACATCATCTTCGGGTTCAAGAGCATTTTCATCAATTTCGGATTCACGGAGGTGGAACTCTTCAGCGGAGTGTTGCCGATGGCCGTGTGTCTGATGACATGGACGCAATTGAGCCCGACGGAGAAAAAACGGGCATGGAAGTATTCTCCAAAACTGTGGTGGGTCTTCCTTGCCTATTATTTTGTCTCCTTGTTCTGGACGGATAATTTTTCGACCGGCGTTCGCACCGTGCTGGAAATCGCGCTGCCTTCGATCCTGTATCTCGTCGCATTCAATGTCATCCAAAACGATTTTCAGCTCGAGAATTATTACAAGTGGATGATGCGGATTAACCTCATCGTTGCTGGATTCGATCTTTACAATGCTGTCACCGGTTGGAGCACGATTCAATATGCGGGCGCGATGACCGAGGGCGTGATCGGGTATCGTACGGTCACGGCCTACTTTTATGTTACCATGGGAACCATCCTCATGATGCGAATGATGGATAAATTCCAGTGGAAGTTAGGAGGGATGTATCTGATCAATGTCTTGCTGCTGTTGTTATCGGCCAGCCGGACGCCAACGATTGTATTCATGGTGGGATCGCTCATTGCGATTATCTATCGCCGAAAGGTTCAATATACCATTATCGGTACGGCCGTCCTTGCCATCCTCGTGGGATTGATTTTTATCTTGCCCACGAGGCATAAGTTCCTGAATAAGGACGCGTCGTTGAACATGAGCGATAGCGGCCGTGGCTTTTTTCAGAAATATTTTGAAGACAAAGCGAATGAAGGTCCGATCTGGGGATATGGCGCCGGAGGGTCGGAAACGTATGCGGCGTGGCTTGTTGCCCACGTTACACTTGTGGGTGCGCCGCACGATGAGTTTATTCGTATTCGCTTCGATGGTGGGCAAATCGGGCTCTGGCTTTTTTATATCGGCTTGGCAGATATTTTCATTTCCGGTCTGCGCTGGGGTCGGGGTGTGAAACATTACTTCCCGCTGAAGGCGATTCTCATCATGACGCCGATCATGTTCGCCGTCAGTTGCACAAATGATAATACGTTTTTCTATTTTTATGTATTCACGCAGTACCTCTTCGTATTCATGGGCTTTGGCGCGCGGATTTGTTATGAATCCCGCGTCGCCGATGGCTCGGAGTTCCTTGTGCTCGATAACGAAGAAGTAAAAACGATCCAAGAAACAATGGGAATTCTTCCCGCAATGACTTAACCGATGCGCGTTCCATTTCTCGACCTGAAACCCCAATATCATTCCATTCGCGACGAGATTCGCGATGCCGTGGACCGCGTCCTCGAATCGACGCATTATATTCTCGGCCCGGAAATCTCGGCCTTCGAAGAAGCATTCGCAACGGCGCACGATTCGAATTACGGCGTATCGTGCAGCAATGGTACTGCTGCGCTTCACCTTGCACTGTGGGCGCTTGGCATCAAGCGCGGGGACGAAGTGATTGTGCCGGTGAACACCTTCATCGCTACGGCCGAGGCGGTGCTGCTCTGCGGGGCAACGCCGATTTTTGTCGATCACGATGAGTATTTTCATCTCGATCCCGACGATGTGGAACGAAAGATTACACGACGAACGAAAGCGATCGTTCCGGTGCATCTTTACGGCCAGGTTGCGAACATGCCTGAAATCTATTCCATCGCTCAGCACCATCGCCTTGCGATTGTCGAAGATGCAGCGCAGGCACATTTAGCATCGCTCGGCGGGAAAAAAGTGGGTGCATGGGGAAGCGTAACGTGCTTCAGTTTTTATCCCGGAAAAAATCTGGGCGCTTATGGCGAGGGCGGCGCTGTGATTACACAAGATGCATCTCTTGCCGATAGTATGCGGCGCTTGCGCGATCACGGATCGGAAAAGAAATATACCCACGTCGTCGCAGGCACCAACTATCGCCTCGAAGCATTGCAGGGAGCGATTTTGAATGTGAAATTACCCTACCTGGATGCCTGGACTTCCGCGCGTGAACGCCACGCGGCTCGCTATACCGGATTATTGGGAAACATTCCTCAGGTCGTTACGCCAAAAGTCCGTGAGAACGCGCGCCATGTTTATCATCTCTATGTGATTAAAGCGCAGGAACGCGAGGCGCTCCAACTGTTCTTGAACGAGCGGGAAATTGCGACGGGCCTGCATTACCCAACACCGCTCCATCTTCAACC
>DASYAJ010000442.1:0-2237 GCA_036501405.1 Kapaibacterium sp. (SeqCode) | reverse complement strand
GAATTGGTCGCCAGCGCTCATCACAATTTATTACAACATGCAAGCGGCATCGGTCGGCGAAGCGCCAGCCGCACAGGCAGAACTTCTCAGCGCGCTCGCACCGTATCCCAATCCAATGAAAACATCCGGCGCGCTATCGTTCACGCTTTCGGAACCGGCGCGTGTCATCCTTTCCGCATACGACATGGCTGGAAGACCGCTTCTTCACATCGAAAAAACCTGCGCGGCCGGTACGCAGCAAATCGGACTTACTTCGATTCCGAATATCCACGGCGCCATACTTCTTCGCGCCGAGGCCGAGAGCGAGCACGGAACCCAAACGAAATCGACGATTGTCGTTCTCGAATAATCAATTCCTGCGTATCAACGATCGAGAACGATCTTTCCGGTGCGGCTTTCTGAACCCGCACTCAGACGCCAGAAGTAGATTCCGGCGGGAACGGAATTAAAATCGAGCATGCACATGGTATTCTCGACATCCTCTTTCCATATCGTTGCACCGAGGATATTTACAAGTTCAAGCCCCGCGGGAACCGGAAAGGATGCCGGTATAGAAAATTGAAAACTTTTGCCGCCCACCCATCGAAGGACAGCTTGCGAATGCGGCGGCACTTCGATACTCACATCATCGAGAAAGGAGTATGTGCCTAATACCGATATTGCATACGATGCATCCTGACCGTAGCCGTAGGTATAAACTCCGACACCAGAATCGTCTCCGGTAATCTGGTGTACACCGGCTCCGGCTTTATCGATCGTGAGCGTTTCCCAATCGTTATCGATACACTGTGCAGGAAAGACACTGATCGAAACGCCATCGAAAAGAGTCTTGACTGCGTCCTTCACATTAACGACAAGGTTAACATAATTTGTGAAGGGAACTCCGGTCGTGGGAAGTACGATTAGCGCATTCTGTGGCCACTCATTCTGCGGAACAAGAAACGCTTCTGCAGGTGCGCCGATGCCGTCGGTATCGCCATCTGGATAACTATGGCTATTCATATACTCCATACAGAGAAATGGAGCGTCGGAATAGAATCTTTGGCTAAGCTCTTGCTCATCCCAAATGATACCGTATTTATTATCGATTTGACACTCTACGCGTCCCGCTGTCGAACAATCGCTCCTGTAAATAATCTGATTCGGTTCCGTCGAAATGAAAAGATACATGGCATAATCACGACCTGACAGATTTGCCGGTTCGTAAAAACTCGTTCCCATATAGGTTTTGCCCCAGCTTGAAATCGGCAGGATCATTTCTTCAACGTGATTGGGAACTGGCAAATTCGCGGGAATATTCGTTTTACTCGATCCGCCAAATACACCGATGGCATTCGTTGCGTGAATAATTGTCCCGGTCAGATCGAAATTGGGGCTCGTGGCTTTGACCGGCATCAGTTGAAGCGTTTGCCCACGATCGAGTATGAATTTGGCAAGGCCACCAGCAGGGTACACGACATCTGTGGAATTTATATCGCCAGAATCATTCCCACTAAAACATTGCCGGCAATCGCTGGATGGATAAATGGATATGGTGGTATTATCCTGCTCCGCAACGACGGCCATGGTGGATGGAAAATCAGGAACAATATCCCCTTCCGTTCCCCAAAACGATTCGTGCGCAGCCACGACATAATCCTTCCCCCACGTAGCCGTTGGAATGAGGCAGCTCCCTTCGCCGGAACCAGGGTTGTAATTCATCGTCGTGATACTAAGCGCTGCATCGTTCGACCAGATGTGGATTGCTTTATTGTCGACCTCACCGCTCGATTGCATTTGCAGCCAGGAGGGGATAAGGTAGGTAACGACCGTCAACGCGGTGACTGGAACCGAATCGAGCACACCCGGATATTGGATAAACGCTTTCGTTTTGGTGGGCGATGTGAGATAAATACGCATGTACCCGCCGTTCGCACTATCGACGCCCCATGCATTGGACATCTCCACGAGCCAGAAATCACTGCCAGCAGCGAGTGCGCCATCCGGTGTGTGCGAAAGCGGAGCGGTGACCTTTGCTTGCGTCTCTCGCGAGAGGCAGGAAGCGGCAGTTAGAACGAGAAAAAAAAGAATTCGGTTTTTCATCGTTAATGACTTAGCATAAGCTTCCCTGCCTCCGTTTTTGTTCCCGATGTTATTTTCCAACAATAAACACCACGGGGAAGCATTCCCACATCGAACGTTGTGCGGTCTGCCGCTATCGTCTGCGAGAGCACGTCATCGCCCAGCACATTGAACAG
>DASYAJ010000441.1:0-1748 GCA_036501405.1 Kapaibacterium sp. (SeqCode) | reverse complement strand
GCGAGCAAGTATTTATCGTTTATCCGCTGCGTGAGAAATCGCAGAAAGTCGATTCCGAAGCCGCCGAAAAAGCATACGAGGAATTAAAACGGAACTCATTTTCGCATGTCCGCGTCGGGCTGATTCATGGAAAAATGAGTTCTACAGAAAAGCAGGATGTCATGCGCGGGTTTCGCGAAAAGGAATTCGATGTACTCGTAGCCACGACCGTCATCGAGGTCGGAGTCGATGTTCCGAATGCGACGGTCATGATTATCGAACATGCGGACCGGTTTGGTCTCGCGCAACTGCACCAGCTTCGCGGGCGCGTCGGGCGTGGCAGTGCGGACTCGGCTTGCGTACTGGTGGCAAGTGAAAAATTGGCGGGCGAGAGCGAACTCAGTACCAGCGATGAGATCGAGCAGAGTTCGATCGCAATGGAACGATTGAAAATCCTTGTCGAAACTTCGGATGGGTTCGAAATCGCGAAGGCCGATATGCAGTTTCGCGGCACGGGTGAAATTCTGGGACAGAAGCAATCGGGCCGCGTGACGCTCAAGATTGCCAATCTCACGACGGACACCGCGATTGTCGAACAGGCGATGCGCGACGCCGAGCAGTTCATTGCGGCCGATCCGCAGCTCCGGGCCGAACCGAACCGTGCGACGCGCGAAGCTTACCTCGCTCTTTTTCGAGATGAGGAATCATTCCTTCATGTTGGGTGATTTAGGGTCGGAATGGGAACAGCTTTGCTGCTAATCATGTCTGATTAGCGCCCGTACACGCTTTTTGCCAGTGTGAGCTTGATACGGTCGAAGTGTTCCGAACAGGGATGTCATTTTCCAAATTGCCATGAAAGCCACCCGATGGTTTGCCTTTGCGTCGCTTGCGATTTCGCTTGTGATCATGGCGCTTGTTTCTTCGCAACACCGGGTGCGACTGATTTTCGGCTCTTATCAGATTGTCGATTCGCTCGCGGATTTGCCTCCGAATGCCGAACTTCATTACATGACCGATACGGTGGCAGCAGACCCGCCGTTCGATGCCGTTGTTCGTGATCTTGCAGCCTTCGATGTGCTGCATCCGGTCCAGCCTGGCGATGCCTTGCCCGCGCTCGATAATCCCGACACCTGTGAACGCCTGCTGCGGGAAGGAAAACCGATCCATTGCTACAATGCCGATATTGGGGTCTGCTCGATGCTTGCTCGCGAACATGTTCTCTGCCGATTATGGGACATTTCGGGCCCCACGGAGCTTGGCGGCAACGGCCATAACCTGATCGATGTATTCGACCGCTCTTCGCACTCCTGGAAGGCGCTCGATCCCTACTATCATTGCTATTTCACATTGGCTTCGGATACCCTGCATCCGCTCGATGTGCCTGAGTTCCGTCGCGCAATGCTGTTGCACCCGGCCAGCGTTCGCTTGATTCGCTACGATACCACGCCGCAGGAACGACCCGATAGCATTGTGCTCGCGGAGTTCCATTTTCTCTTGCCGGGCGCGATGCTCCACGCCAATAACGATTTTCGCGAACGCTATGCCGACCGCTACGGCTGGCTCATGCCTTTGTCTGCAATGCTCGATCGCCTACCGTTGCGTGCGGCGCGCGGCGTTCGGACCCTCATGCTCGGCTCGAGCGACTATCGCTTTATGATTCAGGACGCCTACAGTCCGCACTATCCTTTTCGCTTCATGCGCGGTCTTTTCTGGAGTTTGGTTTTAGCATTTGGAATTTTTTTCATGCTCGGAGTAATTTTCATTCTCAA
>DASYAJ010000440.1:0-2624 GCA_036501405.1 Kapaibacterium sp. (SeqCode) | reverse complement strand
GGTGACCTTGATCGTCTCGCCGACTTTGCTGCCCATCGTATCGTGTTCGCCGGAGATATTGTAATCGCGGAGCGAGACATTGAACTCGGAAGAAATCATTACGAGATCGCCCGGCGCGCGCGCGGCGGTTTTGGGACTGGCGGGAATGTAGGTCAATTTGAACGGGATCGATAATTGTTTCGTAACGCCGTGCATCGTGAAGTTCCCGACTGCGGTTCCCATCGCGGTCGTCCCACTGACCTGAACGCTCGAAACGCTCGTAATCGTGAACGAAATCGTCGGATCGTGATACGCATCGAGCCAATCGGCGCTTTTGAGATGATGGTCACGCGTATCGTTGCCGGTTTTCATCGTCGCAACCTGTGTGGAGATTGTTCCACGAATGCTCAAAAGATTGCTGGGGTCCATCGTCAGCGTTCCCGTCACGCCTTCGCTGGAGCCTTTAATGCTTTCGAGTGGGGCATCGCTCAGCCAGACGAACTGGTTTTTGTTGACCTTATCGTTCATTGTCAGCGTCCGTGCTCCGGCCGCAACACCGCCAAACCCTTGGGCCTGCACACCGCATGTATCGAGTATGAGTAGCGCGGCGGTCGCGATAGCAAACAATTTCATTCTATTCCATTTCATGTCAGTCTTGTTCTAATCGTAATAATGTCTCGTAATAGTGTCCTGAATCCGAAAAAAGATTCAATAATAAAAAGGATTTCAATAATAAAGACGCGAAAAGCTATCCCGAAATTACAAGTCAGCTTTTGAATTATAACGCGGCTTGGCCGGGCATGTAACAACGATCAGGATGAGAAGGGATTAATTCCGGTCTGTTCTATCGTTCTTCATCGATGGAATTTTCGCACTTATTTACCAGAGAAGAAGCGCAGGCCGCGCTTGCCGAATTAAAGCCGAAGCTCGCCGAAATGGTGGAACTCAAAGCTGCTTGCAATCGAAAAGGTTACGATGTCTACCGGCATGAGTATTTCGGCGGCATGGGGCCGAACGGCCAGAAGGCCTTCCCGCCCGAAATGGAACGCCTTGCAGAGCTTGCTTTTGAACTGAACGAGCGGGGAATCGAAATTAAGGACCTCGATCGCGGCCTCATCGACTTTCCGCATCGCCGCGCAAACGGAACGATTGTCCTTCTCTGCTATCTTTTGGGCGAGCCGGAAATCCTTGCGTGGCATACCGTCGAAAACGGATTTCAGGGACGCAAAGGCTTGGATACGCTTTAAATCAAAATTTGATAATCACGTCGGCGCGCGGCTGAATGACGGTCTCCGTATGCAGATGCCCGGAAGCGTCCACTGCAAAGCTCCATTGGAAATCGCCGATAAGCAGCAGCCACTTCCAGAGTTTGTAGGTGATCTCTCCCATCATCATGGAACGGTCGTCCAGCGCGAATAAATCGTTCCAGCCGGCAATTTCTTCGCGCGTGTAAAGGAGACGAAAATAAATATCGTGCGGTAAATGGGGCAGTACCAGTTCGAGCTGCATCCAATCCTCACCGGGCAGATTATCGAGATGAAGAAAAGACCCTTCGAATTGGACATTATCGTAATAGTTGAGAAAGGCTCCTCCCTTGAAGCCGTTTCCGTTCCCACCGGCACTATCGTGCAGCAGCGTCAGTTTCGTAATATAATTTGCCGGCCCAGCCTGATCGTCGAAACGATCCCGCTCGTAAAAGGAATTGTAATAGCTTGGAACGAACTGGTCTTTGAAAAGATCGCGCTCGGCTCGAAGATCGAGCAGGACAGAATCGGCGGCATAAAACGCGCTCCGTGCGCCGATCATAACGCCATGATTGAAATTCTGGAACTTTACATAGTCACCGTAAAGGCGGCCTTCAGTCTTATCCGATTTCCAAAGCATTGTCGAAATATCGGCGCCGTATGTCGTGAGCGGAAGGGCATAGCGCGCCGAATCGGTGATGACCTCATCGATGGTATCCGAAAGATCGCTCGGATCGGGAACCCGTTCAACGTAAGGCGCGTGATTCGGAATAAGCCTCGAAGCATTGGTATCGAAATCGAAGGCACCCGTGACTCCGACCTGGATATTACTCAGGAACCAGCTATTGGCAAGCACAGGCAGCAATTGAAACGGTCTCGCAAATGGCCGGACGGCAATCAGGCCGGGATGGAAAAAATCGCTGCTCAGCCCTTCGGCTCCCACGAATCCCAGGTCCACGCGAGCCACGCCGCCCAAGCGTCGGTCGTCGTAAGATGAATTATTCCAATAGTCGCTTACAATCGTTCCATTGCCGATGGTCGCATGTTCAATGCCGCCAAAGCGGACGTAAAAGTCGTCGTGAGGGAATCCAAAGCTGGCATAATTGAACCAACGCATGTAATCGTACTTATTGTCCCAGTCCTCTTTTCGAAATTGGCCTGCTGTGCTGATGAGAATATCGCCGTCGATACCGAAACCCCATTGGCCATATTGCACCTGAGGAGCGACATGAAGAAGGAAATACGGCGTGCCATCGATAATCGTGGTTCCCGCTCCGACGGCCAGCCCACGATAAGCTTCCGCTGGCGATTCGGTTAGGTGCAGCCGATCCGCGAGCGATTGCGCCAATGCATCGGACATCGGCATCGCCAAAAGGAAGGAAAAGAGGAGTCCTCGGGCGG
>DASYAJ010000439.1:0-12191 GCA_036501405.1 Kapaibacterium sp. (SeqCode) | reverse complement strand
CGGCTGACTCAGGAAGATAGAGTGGTCTATAAAGTGACCGATACCGAAGTAATCATCGCAGAGTGCCGGTATCATTATAAGTGAGGCATGCTTCCTACTCGCGCCCGCCGCGGCGGGCTGGAATAGCTGCATAAGCGGCAGGGGATGAACCGACAGCGTCAATTCCCTGTTCAATTTAAAATGTTAAACATAATTCCTTAATCGAAGAAGCTGATGAAAAAATATTCGGTTCTTTTCTTAGCATCTTTCATGCTCCTCGCTTCGCCCGCGATCGCGACGAAGCATCCTCGTAAAAATTCCACGTCATCAAAGACACCTCACAAATATAGGTACTCTCCTTCCAAGCCACCATCATACTACAAAAGTGAGCCCGTCAAGCCATTTAGGGATAAAAATGGGGTTCCTCACAAAGGTTATCAACGCCATCAAAAAGGCAAAGCACCACATTATTAAAAAGTCAATTTGTTTTCAGCAATAACACGGCTTAAGTCGGAATTCAAACGTCACAATAAGACTCAAATCGAAAATTCATGGCAACCTTAAGAAATCCCAATCATGGTTCTTCAGCTCACTGACAAAGGCTTCGTGCCGAAGGACATTCCCATCTCAAATATTCTTTCTATCAGCGACGATAACATTTCCGCTGAGGGATCGTATTAGGCACCAGAACAATGCGATCATCGAACTTCTAAATCCTCGTGAAAGTCTTCGTGTTTATGACTCGGTGCAAGCGATAATGCTTCAAGTCAAGGATTGGCACTAAGTCGTCGTACCTACTCAAACAGTCCCGCCAGCAATTTCTTCACTTCCTCCTCCGTATTATAAAAATGCGGAGAGACGCGGAGCAGCCCTTTGCGGATGGAGATGATGATATTCTGCTTGTGCAATCGCTCAAAAACCGATTCAGCGTCTGGGAACTGGAAGGAAACGATTCCCGCGCGTTCGGTTTCCGCTTTCGGCGTTAAGATTTCGATTCCACGCTGCTCTAACAGGCTGATAAGATAACCGGAAAGATCGAGCACGTTACGTTCGATTTCTTTCAGACCATATTCGAAGAAGAATTGGAGGGACGCATGGAGCGCGGTGATACCGGCAAAATTCATCGTTCCATTTTCGAAGCGTGCTGCGCCGGAACGTAATTCTTCGGGACGCAGTGTGAAATCGAACGGGTTCTCGACGCTTGTCCAGCCGAGCGAACCTTGGTGAATGCGATCCAAAGCTCGGTCGCCTGCATAGATAAATGCTGCTCCTTCGCCGGCCATCATCCATTTGTGGGAACCGGACGCGAGGAAGTCGATCTTGTCGCGTTCGACATCGATCGAGGCGTGGGGAATCGATTGAATCGCATCGACAGCGAAGAGAATATCGCGCTCACGGCAGAGCGCGCCAATGGCTGCGAGATCGGCTTTCGCTCCCGTCAGAAATTGGACATGGCTGATCGAAACGAGTTTTGTTCTCGGCGTTAAATTCTCAAGAATGTCCTTCGATATGGGGGGACCACCCCCTGCCCCCTCCTTGAAAAGGAGGGGGATCTTTTGAATAAAATCGACTTGCACGCCACGCTTTTTTAGGTTTAGAAATGGATAGACATTCGCTGGGAACTCAAGATCGTTGAGAAGAATGCGGTCGCCGGGTTCCCATTCTAATCCTTGCGCAAGGATATTCAGTCCATCGCTGGTATTGAGAACGAAGGCCATTTGTTCCGATCTTGCATGGAGCATATTGGCGAGCATCTCGCGAGTTTGCTGCACGGTCTTGAGAATCCAGGGATAGGGTTCGATACCTTTCAGTGCGCGGCGGGTTTGGTAGCGATCGACTGCATCGCGTACACGGAACGAAAGCGGTGCAACCGCAGCATGGTTCAGATAAACCATATCGGTCCATGTATGCGGAAATTGTCGGCGAGCTTCGTCTTTGGTCATCGATTGAAGAGGATTTTGCAAATATCCAGCGCCGCAACTTTATCGAATTCCTTATGATCGGAAGTAACAAGCGTGGCATTCAGGCGTTTGGCCGTAGCAAGGGCAAAGCAATCGGCAAGAGAAAGCTTTTTAAGCGTCGCTTTATAAATCCCAGCTTTTTTCCAAAGGTCTGCATCCATTTGCTCTATGACTTTTATTCCATAACTCAATGTATCTTGAACGATACGGTCGGCATGCTGTTCGCCTGCCACACGAATAAAATCATAATATACTTCACAAAGATTTACCGCATGAATGAAGAACTGTGCAGTGGGATCGAGTAAAATATCCCCGACAAGGGTTCCACCGCGTTCATTTCTGACATATGCAATCAACGCGCAGGCATCGAAGAGGAAATTCATTTGCTATGCGGAGGAAGTCTGTTATTGTTGACATGCTCTTCAAGCTCAATCTCTTGCTCTTTGCGCGCAGCAAATTGGTCCGAGCTCGTGGGAACCCACGCATATTTCCCCAGCCCCTCGCGCACGCGGACCTGTCGTTCGAGTTCTGCTTTGGTTATGCGCTTGGCCGGTTGTTTTGACGTTGAGTTTTTCGTTCGAGTCTGCATAATTGATGAATGTCAGAATTCCGTGAAAAGTTCGCAAGATTCCGATTAGCTTGTTTTCAGAATATGTTCAACTTTCTGAATATCTTCGGCCGTATCGACCGCCACCGATTCATAGTTCACTTCCACACATCGAATGGGTATTCCGGCTTCGAGCAGGCGAAGCTGTTCAAGACGTTCGGCCCGTTCGAGCGGACTTTCGCCGAGCGCGGTAAACTGTTCCAATGCTTCCGCGCGATAAGCATACACACCGATGTGCTTCAGATAGGGATGACGTTCCGGCCAGAGATGGACTTGTTCCTGGCCAAGTTCACGATGGTAGGGAATCGGATGCCGCGAAAAATAGAGCGCGTCGTTATTCTTATTTGTCACTGCAAAAACGACATTGGGATTCGTTAATTCTTCGACGTGCTTAAGCGGGGTTATGGGCGTTGCAACGCGCACCTCCTTATGAAACTTCATCTCATTCACGAGTGCGGTGATAACGGCTGGATCGATGAGCGGTTCATCGCCTTGCACATTGATGACAATGCTATCGCGATCGAGCGGCAGTTGCGCGGCGGCGGCGGCCACGCGATCGGTGCCGGATGGGCAGTCGGAAGAAGTCATGATAACGCCAGCACGAAATCGATTTGCTTCGTCGGCAATGGCTGGATGATCGGTCGCGATGAAGACGCCATCGACGCCATCGGCTTTTTTGCATTGGCGATAGACGCGCTCGATCATCGTCATGCCTGCGATCATTGCGAGCGGTTTTGCCGGTAACCGCTGCGAGGCATAGCGAGAGGGAATGATAATGATACTCTGCATGCTGCAAAAATACGGAAAATTCTCTCGCGCCCGTTACGATGGCCAAAACGTTTTTGCACACGACGCCTTGAAAGAGTGAAATTTGCTGAGCGGATTTAGCGTTCATCTTTTTCCAGCCCTTATTGACGCTTTTCATTGACGCATTTATTGGACGAAAAACGCGACCCCGTTATTCTCTACCCACTTTCCACTATCCACAGTTTCCGTGCTCGAAATTCGCGATCTCCACGTTTCCTACGGCGGCATTAAAGCACTGAAAGGTATCTCGCTCGACGTTGCCGATTCCGCGATCGTTACGCTGATCGGCGCGAATGGCGCGGGTAAAACGACGCTGCTTCGCACGATTTCCGGTTTGCTCAAAGCCCGGAACGGATCGATCAAATGGAATGAGCACGAACTTTGCCATAAGAAGCCGCATGAAATCGTGCGCTGCGGGATTGCGCAAGCGCCAGAAGGCCGCATGATTTTTGCGAATCTGACGGTGCAGGAAAATCTGCGGATGGGAGCTTATCTTCGCAAAGATGCGGAGGAAATTAAACGCGATCTCGATTTTACCTTCACGATCTTTCCGCGATTGAAGGAACGAATCTGGCAGCAAGGGGGCACGCTTTCGGGCGGTGAGCAGCAAATGCTTGCGATTGCTCGCGCGCTGATGTCGAAGCCGAAAATGCTGTTGCTCGATGAACCCTCCTTAGGAATTGCGCCGAAACTGGTGAGAACGATTTTCGACAAGATCGTCGAAATCAATAAGGAACTAGGCGTGACGATTCTGCTCGTCGAGCAAAATGCAAATCTCGCGCTTGCCATTGCGCACTCGGCATATGTGATCGAGACGGGAACGATCGTTCTTTCCGGTCCGGCAAAAGAATTGGCGGAAAACGAGGATGTGAAGCACGCCTATTTGGGAACCGCATGAGCGACATTGCCGCTCAAATTGGAAAACGTGCGGTACGCGGCGCAGCATTGCTCACCGGCGCGACCTACATTTCGCTGGTGCTCGGAATTGTTGCGCGCAAAGCGATTGCGCTCCTGCTGACGCCCGAACAGGTCGGGATGTATCAGGCAGCACTCAGCTTTGTCGATCTTGTGGTCAGTTTCGCTGCGTTTTCGTTCACGAGCGCGATCATCAATGTTCGGGACAATCTGGTATCGGAACCATTGCCGAATCTCAAAGAGAATATTTTTATTCTCACGGTTGTGACGAATGGCTTTTTCACTGTTCTCGCGATGGGATTGGGGTTGTTTTCGCTATCCAAAACGCATGGAGTTATTATCGCGGCCATCGTTGGCGTTTATGCGGTGCAGCGTTTTATTGCATCGCTCGATACATTCTATACGCAGATATTGGAGCGGGAAATTGCGTACTCGAAAGTTTCCCGTGTGACCCTCGTTTCAAATATTCTACTGCATTCCTGTTCTGTGGCCTTTGCGCTTTTGGGCGGCGGTGCGTGGGCCATCCCGATTGCCACGATTATCTCGTCATTCATTGGTTACAGACTGGACCGACATTATGTGAAAAAATCCGGTCTGGAAATGCTGAAAAAAAATCCTTGGCAGTATTATGACAAAAGCACGGCAAAATGGCTTTGGAAATTCGGAACGCAAGTGCTTTTCAATCGCGTCTTCGAAAGCTGGCTGTTCAAGATCGATAATGTGAGCATTGCATTCCTTTTTGGATCTTTTTATCTGGGTTATTATGCGCAGGCCTTTACGATTGCATTGCTTCCGGCCACGGCAGTCGCGCCGATTGTTGCGCGCGTTTCGATTGCCACGTATGCCGAGGTGCAGCACGATCGGGGGATGCTCGAACGGGCATTTGGAATCACGAATTTCTTTCTGGTGCGGTTAATGATTCCCGCAGCGATTTTTATGTCCTTCGAAAGCAAGGACATCGTCCGCGTCTTTCTTTCTTCGAACTGGGGTGGTGTCGCAAAACCGCTTACCGCGCTTGTGGGCTTGGTGCTGACAGTTCCGCTCTTCGAAAATGCGAAAATGATCCTTGGCGCGACCCTGCGGCTTACGGAAATATCGGTCGTGCGCGGGCTTCAGCTTCTGACGCTCATTATTCTCATCCCGGCATTTCAGTGGGGAGGAATTCTCTATATCGCGATCGGAGTATCGTTCGTAAATGTCGCGGGCTACATTGGATTGATGCTCTATCTCCGGCAATTTCTCGATATTCGGTTCCGAGAGAATTTCCAGTTCCCACTGATCGCCGGAGCGATTGTGGCCTTGTTGGTTGCGTTTGCGTTGGAACCCTCCGTCTCGACTTTTTTACCGGAAGCCGTTGGAATTGGGCGGCCGCTCATTCGGATTGGGTTCTTCGGCGTTGTGATTTTGCTCGCCTGCACGCTGCCGGAATATCTATTCTATCCGGCGCTGCTTAGGGAACGGTTCCTTGCTGTCGCCTCGAAATTTCGCCGATCATGAGTACGCGCCTTTCGGATTACGACTACGATCTTCCGGACCGGTTGATTGCGAAATACCCGCCAGCCGAGCGCGGGGATTCCCGGCTGCTCGTCATTCATCGCGAGTCGCAAACCTGGGAAGACCGCAGGTTTGGCGATCTGCTCGAATATCTAAACGCAGGCGATGTGCTTGTTCTGAATAATACGAAAGTAATTCCCGCACGCCTTCATGGAACCCGCGCACGAACGGGCGCGAAGATCGAGATTCTCCTGCATCAACGAATAGAAGGAGAAGAGGAGCGGTGGAACGTTCTTGCCGCACCGGCGAAGAAAGCTCCCGTCGGTGAGCGCCTTGCTTTTGATGGACTTTCGTGCGAAGTGGAAGCCGATCTCGGCGAGGGACAAAAGCGGGTGCGCTTCGATAAAACCGGCATCGATTTTTGGAATGCGATCAATCAAATTGGTGAAGTGCCGCTGCCGCCCTACTTGCATCGCGAAGCCGAAGAGAGCGATAAGGAGCGATACCAAACGGTCTATGCCTCGCAGGCCGGCGCTGTGGCCGCGCCGACAGCGGGTTTGCATTTTACACCGGAACTATTAGGGCAAGTTCGCGCGAAGGGTGTTTCGATTGCGTCTCTCACGCTCCATACCGGAATTGGAACATTTCGGCCCGTCGAATCGGAAGATATTACCGCGCACAAAATGCACGAAGAATTTTACGAACTCGACGATGCGAACGCGGCAATTATTAATTCCGCGAAAAAGTCCGGCGCGCGGTGCATCGCCGTGGGAACCACGACCGTTCGCGCGCTCGAAACGCTGGGCAATGCGGATGGATCGGTGAAGAGTGCTTCGGGAAAGAGCGGGATTTTTATTTATCCTCCATACCGATTTAAGGTCCCGGACGCCATCGTGACGAATTTTCATCTTCCACGCTCCACGCTGCTGATGATGATCTCGGCCTTTATGGGACGCGAGTTTTTACTTGAATGCTACCGTCATGCTGTGGAGCAGGAGTATCGCTTTTTTAGCTATGGCGACGCGATGCTGATTGGGTAGTGGAATTAAAATTCCTTTTTGGAAAACGCGAAGCAGCTCAGGCCGATATAGACCACACAGAGCGCCATGGTGAGAAGAATGGGCGTGACGGTCAATGACCGTCCGAGGATTTGCGCGGCAATCATGCTGCGAATTCCTTGGGAAGGAATGATATAATGCATGACGGTACCGAGCGTGGTGAGAATGCCTTGGGTCGGAACTCCATTGATAAGCTTGTCAACGAACTGGCCCATGGGGATTACGAAGATTCCCAAAATATAGAGTGCCAGTCCGATAATAATCGCAAGCCAACTGCTGCGCGTGAGCACGCCGATGAGCGTAATGAGGCTAAAGACCCCGGCAAAAGCCAACGTGATCGAAAGAATGCTTCCCAAAAATCCTGCATTCCAAGATCCAAGCGAAAGGCCGGCGCCGATCCAAAGCCCGAGAATGAGATAGGTCACTTCGAGAAGAATTATCAGTACCGACCCGACGTATCGGCCAACGATATACGTCCAGCGAGCGACCGGCTTCGAGAGTAAAAGATCGATGGAACCCTTTTCCATCAGCGAAGTGATAAAGCCCGCGGTCACGAACACACCGATAAAGACGCAAATGAGTAACAGCATCGTGGAGACCACGATCCAAACGCCATCGAGGACGGTCACGCCCATGAGCGATGGCGGCGGCGCGCTGGTGTGGCCATTCTGCACCTGAACATGCGAAGAAGCAGGGGAAAGAAGTCCATGCTGGACTGCGTCCATTTGAAACAGCAGCACCGCAATGACGATCGCGACCGTCGAGACGATGAACATGCCGAGAATAGTTTTCCGCGCAATGCCCTCGCGGATGGTGGCTTCGATGATGGCGAGAAATTTCATTTCAGTCCGGTAATTCTAATTGGTGGATGGTATCGATCACTTCCTGCTTTAGAGAAGAATCGAGAATATCATCCAGATCGCGTGAAAACTTGCCGAGGAAAACAACCTGCATTTGTGGAGGAAGAAAATGCTATTTCGATAACTTGCGCATGATTTCCTCCCGACTGACGCGCTCGTTTCGATCTGCTTCCATCATGAGCATCCCCATTCCCATGTCTTCTTTCTCGTCATCGGACAAAACGCGGGTGGGAATGTGCATTTTTTCCATAAGGCGTTTCAGAAAGGAAAAATCTTCAGGGTTCGAAGGGCTGATTACCAAGGATTCCATATTGGTGTAAGTTTGGATTATCGAAGAATGTTCCTTCCTTCCTCACTCGTGAGTAATCGCACTGCCTTTGATAAGATCGACGAAGACATCTTCGAGCGAAGCCTTCTTTGGCGTCATGCTTTCGATGACGCCGCCAGCTTCGCGGATCCTGTCCATAATGCCATTCAGCATTTCCGGCGATTCACAGGAAACTTCCAGCGCGGAACCGCTGGTGCTGAGAAGGCTCGTTCCAAGAGCGGTCAGAATTTCCGGGCGCATATTTGCAAGATGAAGCTCGTACACATGTTCCGTTCGGGTCAGATCGGCGATGGAACCTTCTTTGACGATCGCGCCGTGGTCCATGATCGCGACACGGTCGGATATTCGTTCCACTTCGCTGAGCAGATGCGAATTGAGGAAAATCGTGCGGCCTTCGTTCTTGAGCCGAGTGAGGACTTCGCGAATTTCTTTTCTTCCAACAGGATCGACGCCATCGGTCGGTTCGTCGAGTAAAATCAGTTTCGGATCGTTGATGAGCGCCTGCGCGAGGCCTAAACGCTGCATCATACCTTTGGAATATTTGCGGACTTTCGTTTTACGCCATTCGTTCATGCCGACGACCTTCAGGGTTTCGTCGATGCGGATGCCAAGCGCCGGGCCGGTAATGCCCGAAAGCTTCCCGAAATAGGCCAGGACCTGCTCGCCGGTCAGATAGAGCGGGTAGCGGTGATTTTCGGGCAGATACCCGAGCTTCTCTTTGGCTTGAACAGAACCGAACGGATAGCCGAGAACGGTTCCCTCGCCGGACGTGAGAAAAACGATTCCAAGCATACACTTGATGAAGGTCGTTTTTCCGGCGCCATTTTTTCCGAGCAGGCCATAGATTTCGCCTTCGGTAACCGAAAGGCTGACGCCGCGCAGCGCGTGGACTCCTTTCGTTCCGCGACCGTAGGTTTTGACAAGATGATTCGAGGCGATGGCGAGGTCCATAAAAAGGAAGGGGGATTCGGGCTGAAGGATAAAGGGGGTTTTTCTAATCAGCTTAAAGGAAGAACGGGCTGATTCGGTTCGTTGATTTTTTTGATGTGTCCCCCGAGAATTTGTGGGAACGACGAATAGATGCCTGATTTGTCTCACGATGGTTAGACCGAAAAACTGATTATTATCGCGAAGTGACGGAGTACGCGCAGTCGATCTCGGTGTGCAAATATTCTATGGAATGATTCCCGTCCCGAAGGGACGCAAGGAAATAGGCGGGGACGTCAGTCCCCGGAACCGGAACGAAGATTGAATAAAAGTCCCGAAGGGACGAAACACCGCGCTATCGCCGTTCAAAAAATCTCGGATCGCATTCGATTCCACACGCTTTAAAAATGGCGAGCATCTCTTCCTCGAATGTAAGTTTTCGATGGTGCTCTTCCTGATTCCGAATGTATCCATCCACAGGCGCAATCGCCGATGGGCTTACGCTGAAGGCTCCATATCCATCCTGCCAATGGAAATGAGGGCGGAGTTCGGTTCGAAGCCATTTCGAGGAATTGGTCTTCATGGCCTGGACGGTGTCTCGAATCGAATCTTCACGACCAAGCGAGCAGAGCAGATGTACGTGATCTTCTATACCTCCAGCGACGAGAAGTTTACATTCGCGTTCTCGCAAAATCCCACCGATGTAGGCGTAGAGGCGGTCCTTCCATTCCGGTTGGATGAGCGGCTCGCGATATTTGGTGCTCCAAACCAAATGATAATAAAGCGCGGCGTAAGATGAAGGCATGATTCAATATTTAAGCGGTCATGTTTCGTCCCTTCGGGACTCTTGTGCAAAAATACGGCGATATTGTCCGGGGACTGGCGTCCCCGGCTATTTCCTTGTGTCCCTTCGGGACACTTGCGGTGTTGCCGGGGGACTGGCGTTACCGGCTATTTCCTTGGGTCCCTTCGGGACACTTGCGGTGTTGCCGGGGACTGGCGTTACCGGCTATTTCCTTGTGTCCTTCGGGACACGTGTTGCCGGGGGGACTGGCGTTACCGGCTATTTCGTTGGGTCCATTCGGGACAGTTGTGCAAAAATACGGCGATATTGTCCGGGGACTGGCGTCCCCGGCTATTTCCTTGTGTCCCTTCGGGACACTTGTGCAAAAATACGGCGATATTGTCCGGGGACTTGCGTCCCCGGCTATTTGCTTGGGTCCCTTCGGGACAACTCGATGTGTTGGCGGGGGACTCGCGTTGCCGGCTATTTCCTTGGGGTCCCTTCGGGAATTAGCGGTAGGCACCTATTGCTTAAAGAAATTTTGATATTTTTATATTATTGGGGAACATGGTTGAATTTGCGGTGTTTTCTTAGCGTGCGGTGACAGGCACCTACTCATTACAGCAATAATTAAAATACGACTATGATTCAAGAACCCGATACAGCGGTTGCGGGCCTTATTCCGGAGCAACTGCGCGTTTCCCAGATCTTCGAAGCGGCGGCGCGGCAAGCACAAAGCGTTCCCGAACGCATCATTACTTATAATGCGAGTATTCAGACGTACCATGCCTATGCCGGCGAACTGACGCTGGTGATGTGCCGCGACATTCGAAAGTCGGTGGATGTCGCAAGCGCGATTTGTTTGGCGGTTGCTGGAAAGTATCCCGATCGGAACATTTTGATGTTCAATACCTATGCGAGCGCCGACCTGTTAACCGGCGGATTCGTTCGGGCACTTCACTTTCTCAATCTTAAAGTTCCATTTACGTTCCAGAACTATTTGCCCCGCGCGAAGAAGGACGCGTTCGACGATACGGTCGATCTTCCGTCGCCCGAAAACCTTCGCGTTGTCGATTGCCCGACCTCGACGCTAACTCCAGATTCCCTGCGGCGGGAGATCGAGAAATCGAAGGCAAAGATTGTGGTCTTGAACTCTCTGGAATTCGCCGGATTTTCGGACCGCGCGAAACGGGAACTTGCGGAAGCGGTGCTTGACCTTCGTCATCAGCTCGGCATTACCTTTTTTGTGTTCACGCACGAAATGCGAGTTGCCATGCCCTATACCGGAGGGCGGGGGCCGGTCGGAATGCTGACCGCATTTGCCCGATCGATCTGGCATATTGTGAACGATTGGGAGAAGCCGGTTTGGGTTCGGAAGTTACTCGATGAAGAAGCGCGTCAACATGGAGTACAGCCATAAGGATGTTTTCCAATAGAAGTTTTTCGATGAATTATGAATTTCAAAGTTGCGAATTTGAGCTGGAAACGCCATAGTTCATGAACTACCGATTCCCCGCACACGCGGAAAGATTTCTTTTGGCAACCTAAGAGCCAGGACGAATCTCGCGGAAAAGATCAGAAGTGGAACGGCTCAAATCAATTCTGCCTTTTCATAACTCTTTTTTGATAGCTCTTTATTTTCATGCAAACCAAGCGACATACAGGACGGGTAGCAATCGTGACCGGCGCGGCGATCGGGAATGGGCAGGCCTTTGCGGCGCTGCTGGCTGCGGAAGGCGCGCAGGTGGTGCTGGCGGATATTGTCGAAGCGGTCGAGACGATCGAGCGGATTCGGGCGATCGAGGACGCGCTGGAACCGCTGATGCTGCTTGTCGATGTGACGAGCGAAGAAGCGACGAAAGAAATGGCGCGAGTGGTGAAAGAGAAATTCGGTCGCGTCGATATTCTGGTCAATAACGCTGGCGTTTATGACGAAGACCCGTTCGAACTTCTGACGGTCGAATCGTGGAAGCGCGTGATCGATGTGAATCTCACGGGACTTTTTCTTACGACGAAAGCGGTGCTGCCGATGATGAAGCATGAGCATCACGGAAGGATTATCAACATGTCGAGCGATACGATCTGGTTGGGAACTCCGTATCTTGTCCATTATGTGGCAAGCAAAATGGGGGTGGTGGGTTTTACGCGGGCACTGGCAACGGAAGTAGGGAAGTATGGCATTACGGTGAATGCGATCACGCTGGGCTTGACGGCCACGCAGCGGCCGCCGGGAACCCGGTTATCGCAGGGAAATATATTGGCGCATGTGCTTCCTCCGCAATCGATCGAGCGGGCGGAAACACCAGAGGAGATTGCATCGATTGTTTCGTTCCTTGCTTCGGAAGAATCGGCAATTATCACTGGACAGACCATTAATGCAGATGGTGGGGTGGCGAGACATTGAAGCAATTTCTTATCTAAGGAAATGAATTCTAAGCTAAAACTCATTTTATTTCAGGAACAAACTCTCC
>DASYAJ010000438.1:0-2986 GCA_036501405.1 Kapaibacterium sp. (SeqCode) | reverse complement strand
GCATGGTCTAGCTCCGCATGTGAGTGAAATGAAGTCTGTCATTTCACTGACGGAGAAGTTGAGCATGTCTTGAGGGCTTGCCGTATCGCATACCCAGTTCCATGGCGTGAAGCTTTTGATGAATGCTTGCGCGGTATCGTTACAACACCGGAAGCAAATTTGGATCTCGATGCAACACGATTTCGGATGCACGGTATCGAACTCCGGCGGGAAACAATCTGAGTCATTCATGCTGAATGAATCCCAGAGCGTAACAGTATCCCATCCCATACAGGACGAGGTACCTCCAAGTGTATCTGAAGGACACGATTGCGCGTGTCCCGGTTTCGTGCCAGCAGTCAGCAAGAGGCAGACTGCCGCCAAGAGCGGCAGGAACCGCGTGGCCCTCCATGCCAGAAATCGGGGAATGATGGGAATGGTTCTTTGGTCTTCGCGACATCGCGCGTGGAACCGAGTGGTCTTAAGCAGAGTACGCATCTGAGTTGTTGAATTGAAGTGATTAAGAAACGATTCCCGGCAGACTGGAATTATAACGAGTGCCATAATTCCAGCCGCGAGTGATCGCTGCCGGTATCGTGGTTTGTAAGGGCCGCTTGAGAACTTCTCATCGAGAAATTCTTTTGCGGCTTTTTTTCTTCCTTGGCGCTCCCGAGCTGTGCCAGTTTTTGAATAAAACCGCTCGTCCGCGACCGCGGAAAAACTTTTGAATTTTCGCCCCGCACTCGGCGGCCCGTGCCGGTTGCTGCACGGGCGCGCCGGAGCGCGAAAGGCGAAGGGGCGAAGCCCCGTCCATTGGTCACACTGCGTGTCATTGCAATTCAGAATTATCGATGACGACAATCGAAAGCGGGTTTAGCCAAAGCACCGCTATCTGCGCACCTCCCGGAAGCATGACAATCGCCTTTATTCCTTCCGGGACGGTCTGTCCGTTGATGGTGATGCTCGTGGCCACGGTATCGGAAGTCATGACGACGGTGTCGTTCGCGCTGGCTGGCACCGAGGCATCGTAGAATCCGTTCGGCGCGGTCACGGTGACGGTGCCTAAAGCCAGTGATTGCTGGTTTGAAATGATAAAAGAAGCGCTTCCGCCCGAAAGCTGCGCGTTCGAAGTCGAGGCGAAGCCGAGCGAAAGAGTAAGGATGAGCGTGACAAGAGTGGTTTTCATGATTCGAGATTTTTTGTTGGTTTTTTGGCCTGAAAAAGAAGTAAAATGATTTTCAGAGACAAAAATAGGGAATTTTTTGGTAAAAACACGAACAGTGGAAACGATTTTCTCGCAGATTTTTTCGCACTTTTTGTCTATTGCACGCTGTTCTATGCACGGAATGAGGAACTAAAATTAAAAATCAGTGTAGAAAACTACAATTTTTATGAATACTTTTGCGGCAATTCGTGAATTAATCCGAATAAACAGGCAATTTGGAGGCAAAACGGGGAAATCTCTCTTTTTGCCGTCGAAAAAAAAATCGCAATTGAAGAATTTGGCGCAGAAATACGCATCACCGGGCAGCGAAACGGAGGCGCACTGGTCGCGGGAATTCTGTCAGACTGACCCGCATAGCCACGCCTATATTTCTCTTCGGAGTAAACTGAAACGGCGGCTGATTGGCGAGCTTTTTCACCTTCATATCCAGGAAGGTTCAGCGATTCGGAAAGCGATTTATCGGAATGCGCGGGAGGTCTTTGCGATCCGGATGCTGCTGATGTTTGGCGCGCGTCCGCTTGCGATTTGGTTTGTTCCTCGCGCCCTCGAGCGAGCGCGGACCTACGAACTGACACAAGACCGTTTGGAGCTCCTTCAATTCTTACGGGAACATGCGGCGCTGAATGGGGATAAAATACGGTTCCTTCGCATAGCGCGCGAATATGAAGAAACGCTCCGCATTCGGAGCGTCGAGATGAAGCTTCGGGCCTTCCTGGACGAAATCGAAGTGGAACTTATCGGAAGAGCAAAACCGAATGAGAAAGCAAAAGCTCTTGCGGCATCGGCCTCGAAAGAGGCGCGCGATCTTTATGAACTCTACCCGACATTCAATATCGGATTTCAATACTACCGTCTGGCGGCAATCGATTCGGAATCGAAAGAAGATTCCCGGCGCACGTTTCATTTATGCGATCGTGCCGAGCAATTATTTCAAGCCTATCCCGCGTTGATCTCGCCGGTTTATCGCGGGCTCTTTGCGATCAAACGGCTCTCTACTTCGATCGGGATTCATGAGTTCAATGGAGCGCGTCAGGCACTCGAAACCTGCCAACTTGTTTTCCCGAGTGGAAGCAACAACTGGTTTATTTGGAAAGAAAACGAATGCTTTCTTTTATTGCATACGGCACGATTTGCCGAGGCGGAGACGCTGCGGCAGCAGATTACGAAGCACGAGCGGTTTCTTTCTCAGCCGGAGCAGGTCCAGCAACTCTGGGCAATCTACGCTCATTTTATTGCGCTCGGCCAATCGCGCGCCGGTTCCAAGCCCGTCCCGAAAAAAGCCTTTGAACGCATATTGAAAGAAGTTCCCGTTTATTCGAAGGACAAAGCCGGTTACAATGCCGCGCTCCTCCATTTGCAGCTTCTCCTTCTTGCTTCCCGTAAAGATCTGTTTGGCATGTTGGGGAAATCGGAGGCGATTCGGACTTATATTTCGCGGTATTTGCGCAACCGGCGTCATTCGCAGCACTACGCCTTTTTTAAAACGTTTCTTTTCCTTTTCCAATCGGATTTCGATATTCGCGAAACGCATCGGAGGGCCGCAAAATATATCGCTCAATTCCAACGGTACGGAATCGATGAGGTGAATGCGGCCCAAACGTATCCTTTCGATCGGTCCTGGGAGTGGATTGTGGAATGGCTGGAGGGCGATGCGCTTTGGCCGATGTCAAAAGCAAGAAAGAGCGTAAAAAATGAGGGGCTTAAATCTCTCTCTGCCAAGTCGAGAATAGCCATTTTGAAGAAAATGTAAGAAAAAATCAAAATTAGTGAAACATTATGTTG
>DASYAJ010000437.1:0-3234 GCA_036501405.1 Kapaibacterium sp. (SeqCode) | reverse complement strand
TTCGGCGGCAGGAAGAATGCGCATTGCGATTGCTCCCTCGAACGAAAACGTTGTTTATTTCGGCGGCCTTTCGGATGGCGCGGGATTCATTCCCTCGCTTTTGCATTACACCTATCGTTCCAGCGATGGTTCCGGTTCGGGTGGAACATGGGACGACCGCTCGAGGAACGTTCCATCGCCGACGGACCTTCACGATGCCGGAGGTGTGAATACCTACGGAGGATATGCCGAAGCGCTCCGTGTATTGCCAACGGACGAGAATACTGTTTTCTTTGGAGGAACGAATCTCTTTCGTTCTACCGATGGATTCCAAACTTCCGATAATATTGCTTGGATCGGCGGATATTATGGTCCCTATTTAGCCGGTCAGTACGATAGCACGCAAAGCTATCCGAACCATCATCCCGATAATCACGATCTTCAATTCCTTGCATCGGATCCCAACACGCTTTATTCTGCGAACGACGGCGGTATCTACGTCTCGCACGATTGCCTGGACGATAATAGCGAAGGCCGCCCGATCGAATGGACTATTTTGAATTCGAATGACAAGGCAAGCATCGTCTACGTTGTCGCGATCGACCATGCTACGCTGGGTGATACGACGGTGCTCGGCGGATTTCAGGACCAAGGTTCATGGCTTCGGACCGAAAATAATTCCTGGACGCAGTACGATGGCGGCGATGGCTGCTTCTGCGAAATTGCCGATCATAAAGCGGCTTATTATATGACTTCGGAGAGCGGTTATATCGATCAATGGTTTCTCGCACCCGATTTTTCGTATGTATCTTCGAACTTCGATTTTCGTCCCGGTTTCGGCACGCCGGAATTTCTTTCACCGTATGAACTCGATCCGAACAATAATAATCAAATGTATTATTCGGCTGGGAACTCGATTTGGATCGATAACGATTTGACCAATCCGTTGCAGAGCTGGACGCTCATTGAAAATGCGCCGGGTAACGCCTTCATTTCCGCCTTGACGGTCTCGACGGTTCCCGGTCAAGAGCTTTTTTATGGGACGAGCAATGGCGAGGTGTTCCGCGTCGATCAGGCAAATACCGCTTCACCGGTATTAAAGGAAATCACCGGCGCGGCGTTTCCGAAAAATGCGTTCGTTTCCTGCATTACGGTCGATCCACAGAATGCCGATAGCATCGTTGTTTGTTTTTCGAACTATCATGTCATCAGCATCTTCGCTTCGAACGATGGCGGAACGACATGGCGGAACGTGAGCGGCAATTTGGAACAATTCCCAGATGGCTCCGGCGATGGGCCATCGGTACGGTGGGTCACGTTGGTGCATCAAAAGGTGCAGGAATTGTATCTCTGCGGCACGAGCGTCGGGCTTTTTTCGACCGCCGACATTAGCGGCTCCGAAGTGACATGGACGCAGGAAGGCGTGAATACGATTGGCTATGCGACCGTCGAAAATATCGATGCGCGGCAGTCGGATGGCTTTGTTGCCATCGCGACACAAGGTTCCGGCGTATTCACCTCGCATGTGGTTTCGGATGTCAGCGGCGTCGAGGCACCATCGATTGCGGCGCTTTCATTCGATATTTGGCCGAACCCGATTGCGAATGTCGCGCAGATCCAGTTCACACTATCGAGCAGTGCGCGTGCGTCGCTGCGAATGTATGACGTTACCGGCAAGACCGTTGCCGATCTCGCAGAGGGGAATTATTCGGAAGGAATGAACCATGCGTCCTTCGATTGTACGACGTTGCCACCTGGTTCCTATTTCATTCAGCTTGAAACGCCGGATGCGGTGGAAACGCGACGAATCGTAATCCGGCATTAAAAGAAAAAGGACCGTGCTAAAGCTTAATCCTACGCAACGATGCTATGCGTGGCGCTTGAAGTACTGCACTTCGCGTTCATGCTTTGTCGCGGCCGCTTTTGTTTTGAATGTTCCTAAGTTCCGGCGCTTGCCGGTCTTCGGATTTTTCTTTCGAGAATAGAGCCGGTATTCACCGGAGGAAAGTTTTCGGATCATAATGCTCTCATCGCTGCAATTCCAGGGCCATTATTTCTCAGCATTAGTTCTAGATTTCTCAGCATTATTCTTCGGCTTTATTGCAGCACATCGGCTTCCTTTGCCTCTTCAATACGGCAGACGGCACCATAGGGGCAATGCTCGCAGGCTTTCACGAACGATTTTTGGACGAGCGGAAAGTTACCGGACGCGACGCCATCGACATAGCTTTTCGCATAGGTGACCGTTTCTTCGATGAGTTCTGAAAGCTCGTCCTTGGAAGTAATCAGTCCTTTTCCTTTTTGGCCGATTTTTTCGAAGGCGGTGCCGGCGTAATCCGAAAGGGCGAGACCGAGTTTTCGTTCCGATTCGGTTCCCAGAATTTTATGGTAGAGCGCCGCGATGCCTTTCAACGGGGGAACATGCGTGCGAAGTAAATCCTCGGCAACGCGCAGATAGAGCGGAAGCTGAAGCGACTGTCCGCGCTTAATATCATTCCATCCCGGTGAACTCTTTCCGGATTTATAATCGATGACGGCAAACGTTCCGTCATCCGCGCTATCGATGCGATCGATTTTTCCTCGTAATTTGAACCCTCCAATTTCCGCTGGTTCTTCGGTAGAAACTTCCGAATCGATGGGGGATTTCGCCGCTTTGCCTGAGCCGCCAAAGCTTACTTCGAAAAATCGGGGACGAAGCTCGTACTTTCGCTGATGTTCGCGCTCGATAAATTTCCAGAGTACACTGCCACCAGGCCGTTTATCGGAAAGAATCGTTTCAGAATCGAGCCGCCAGAAGGGATGGAGTTTCGAATTCGACTGGAAATAGCGATCCGCAATGTCCTTTGCATCGCGATACGCGCCAGAAAGTTCCGCTTCTGGCAGGTCTTGCAGCGGGGCAAGGTTTCTTTCTCGGCGCGAGACAAGGAACTGCCTAAGAACTTCGTGCAATGCCGATCCTCGTTCCATCGCGCCGACGCCTTCTTCCATGGTGGCCTGTTCGCGAAGGGCAAGGACATCGTGCGCAAAAAAGCGGAATGCGCATTTGGCATAAAGTTCCAGCTGCGTGACCGACCAGACCCGCGATTTGTTATACTCCAAATAGGCTAATTCTTCGGGCGAAAGGAGGGCCGGATTGAGGGTGCCGCGATAGATGGTCGGTCCCTCGGTGAGTCGCGCCGCAATGGCCGTTCGTGCGACGGGAACTTGTCCTTTGAGTGTCGAAAGCCAATCCGCCATTGGATAGGCTGCTTCCAG
>DASYAJ010000436.1:0-4939 GCA_036501405.1 Kapaibacterium sp. (SeqCode) | reverse complement strand
ATGAGAATGGGGTATAAGAAGAAGCGCCCACAGAGATGTTTCCGCCTCCGCCGCCAACCCCAACGCCGTTCTTAACGAAGGCGACGACGATTGAGATAGAATCGCCGCCGACCGGATTATATTTGTAGAAACCGGTCATCGAATTGGGTTGATCGGTATAAGGAAACCCACCAGCGTTGTTCGCCGAAGGAGTTCCCGCAATCAGTAGTGGCGGAATTTCCGCAAAATTCGTGCCCTGGAACCCAATTCCAACGACGCTGCCCATCAATGCCGAAGAACCTTTTTCGGCGTCCGAGGTCTGCGTAATTGGTGTGAGTGATTGTCCAGCGACGGTTGTGTCGTCCACCGTCCACCCCACCGGGGCGCCGCCGCTCCATTGCTCGAAATCCCCATTCGGAATGGGGGCTTGGGCACGAAGCCCTTGCAGCGTTATTGGAATCATTGCCATAAGAATGAGAAGAAATTTTATCATGACCGAATAATGGAAAGTGGATGATTCAAAAAACTGGAAGTGAAATTACGGTTGTGCCGTGAGCGTAAAGGTTGTATGTTCGAAATAGGCGCCGCTGCTATGATCGTCTAAATACGATTGTGTTTGCATCGGGGTCGAGAATGGAGAAGGCCACGTGTACTCATTGCCATCGGCAAGGTCCTGATGCGAAGTTTCGCCTGTCGTAAATGTTACGTCCCAGCCCGGAAGGTTCCGGTAGGTCTCATCGAGGCTGAAGTGAAAGCGGTTCGAGGCCGGATCGTAGTTCCCAGTGATGCCATTGAGCTTCGTGTCGCTGCCTAAAGTTAGTTTGTGACTTGCAACAAGCGGAGCAAGTTGTGGGCAAAGCGATTCATTATATAGGCCGGTCGGGTCGGCAAACCAGGAGTAGCCTGTAATCTCATGGTCGCCCGACGGCGAAATTTCAAAATCAAGATATCCGCCGCTGACGTAGGTGTACGTAATAATACTGGGGCACGACCAGATCATGGAGTCCGTGACGCTCATCTTCCAGTTTTTCGAAACCACATGAATAAACGCGAGAATTAAAAAAGTTTGCGAACCAAGACCTGGGACTTTCGCGGCGAGCGTCACCACATTCGGGGAAGGCATTTCTGCGGGCGCCGTGTAGTTCACGATACTTGTGGGGCCTGGGTTATCAATCGTTCCACCGCCCGAAACTTGCCAGGTCGCAATCAGAGGTGCAAAGGGATTCAATTCTACAGGGTTCCCGGCCGCATCCACCGCGGGGGCTCCGGTCGCATTGACCTCGAAGGCGAGAGATTCACCCGTAAATACCACATCCTGCGATGGAGTAATCGCATACGGCACGTAGGCCGATGCGCTGGAAAAATGCGTAATGGGAACGGTTACCGTCTGGTGGACCGTATCGACCGTTCCCCCGGTCCAGCCATACCATCCGCCGGTATCCTCCTGGGAGGCCACGCCAATGATTTCGGCAGTCGATCCGGGTAGCGTCGAATCGTAATTCAGCGTTAGCATTACCGGCTTGCTGAAGGTTAGACCGTTTGGCGTAAGGTCATACTCTGGCCCACTGGCCTGCGGACAGGTATTCGAATCGGTCTTCGTCGAAATCGCAATCGTTTGATTGGAACTCAGCGCGCCAGCCGGAATCACGAGCGTAACTTTCCCATCGGCGGAGGTCACGGTCCCTCCGTCGGGCCCAATCCCGGAACCACCAGACGACGGCGGGTTCGTACTGGATGAGTGGCAGGATGCAAGCGCGAATGAGATCGCGATTGCAGAAAAGAAGCTCATCAGATACCGGCCCTTCGCATTCGAAAGGCCGGTGGGTAAAGAGGGTACACGCATAGGGATGAAGTGTTAGAAGTTCATAAAATCCTTGACGAAGGTATTCTTATTGCCGGGGTCCACAAAGTCGATGTTCGCGCCGCTGTAAAGGAATTTCGACGCGCCACCAAGGATCGAGGACTGCATTGCAATAATAACTTGCGAATTGTCCGACGTGTTGGTTCCGACCAGAGCAGCTTTTGCATTGGGACCGGATAATGAAATTTCGTCCACGTAGGAAACGGCACTTTGCTGGGTAAAGGTAAGTCCACTAAAGGCGGTGCCGGTTTGGCCCTGAATCGTGAAATTAAGATCCCCGGTCCCAATGTAGTCATCGCTCGAAATTCCGACGGCATTCTGGAGCGTCGCGTTGCCAATCTGCTGGGCTCCGCCGTTTCCGATAATGACGAGCGTTTTTCCACCCAGCTCCGCATAACCGGCAAGTGTCGAGATCGCATTGTCGCTAATCATAGTCGCCCCGCCGGTTAGCACGACGACGCGGCTATATGGCGTGAGTTGGGCAAGAGTAAATTGCGGATCGCCTCCGTTGGTAAAATCGGTTAATGCATCGAAGGTTACGCCGGAAGATGTCAGCAGTGAGGCTGATGATGTCGCGCCGCCATAGTTTGTGAAATCGCTCGCATCCGAGCCATAGAAAATTACCAATGTATTTGCTGAGCCAACCTTATTGACAACCGTCACCGTAACCGGGTTACTGGAAGTCGTATCCGTTATCAGTCCGTTTCTCGGAAGGGAAGCAGTAATCACGCTCGAACCTTGGGTGGAACCAGCCGTGGCGACACCTTTTTGATTGATGGCCACGACCGCGCTGTTCGAGCTAGTCCATAGGTAAGACTGCGCCGCAATTGGTAGTACATTGCCGGACCCATCGGTCGCAACAACCGTGAACTGCTGCGTCTGGCCCGGTGCCAATGAACTGGGCAAAGTGGCAGGGGAAAGAGTGATATTACCAATACTCGGTGCAGTACCAGGCGCTATTGCCGATGCGACGTTCGACCATGCCGAAGCGGCACCGGCGCCGCTTACCGCTTTGATACGATAGTAATAGAGGAAGCTCGGATAAAGCTGGGCATCGTTGTAGCTGTTCGGTCCCGGCGCGGCGCCATTGATCGTATCGGGTTGCTGCCCGGAAATCCATCGTTCGATGATGTAGTGTGTCGCTGCAACGCCACCGCTCGGAGCCGTCCATCCTAACGTGATCGTGCTCGGTGAGGAGGAACCGGCGGAAGCAGTCAGTTGCGTCGGTGCGGCTGGGGAATTTGGTTGGCCTGTATTATTCGTAACTGTCACGATGACGGTTTTTGTCGAAGTACCGCTCGTATTTTTTGCGGTGAGTGTGTAGGTCGTCGTCGCACTGGGGTAAACCGCAATGGTATTGTCGGTATTGTTCGAGACGTCACCAACACTCTGATCGATCGTGACGGTTGTGGCGCCATCGATGTCCCATTTGAGTTGGGAAGAATCGACCGTTGTATTGAAGTCGACAGTAGAAGGAGTTGCCGTAAAGGAATTGATGGTCGGACCGTTGCCAGCGGGAGGGTTCGTGCTGTCGCTTTTGCATCCGGCGATCAAAGCGCCAATGAGGAGGAAAGGAAGAAGATATCGTAGTCTGTTCATAGTTTGCATTCGATGAGAAAATGGTAGATAATTCACGGGTACAAAGATACGGAAAAATTTGGAATCCTTGCATAAAAAGCTGAAGATCGGTGTTTGGCGTCCTTGCGATAGCGTCCTTGCAATAATAGAGTAAAAGAACTTTTCCTTTCTTCCTTCGTTAGTCATTCACTCGCCATGACACTTATCTTCGACATCGAAACCGTTCCCTTAGACTTCGAAACATCGTACGACGATGTGCAGAAGGAATATCTCTTGCGCGGCGCGGCGGACGAACAAGAACGCGCGCTCCGAAAAGGTTACGGCGCGCTGAATCCTTTGACGGGCAAGGTCGTCTGCATTGGAACGCTGGTGCTGGAAACGAAAAAGGGAACCGCGCTTTATCTCGACGATGACGTCCGCGAAGACATTGTTGAACATGGCGATTATCGGTTTGGCTATAAGTCCTTCACCGACGAAGCATCGCTCTTCCAGCATTTCTGGGGCGGCATGGATGGGAAGTATAAGTCAGTGGTGACGTTCAACGGCCGGAACTTCGATTGCCCGTTCCTGATGCTGCGCAGCGCCGTGCTTGGGATTCGGCCCAGTGTCAATATGATGGCTGGAACGAAATGGGAATTTAAGATTGGCGGCTCTGCGTCCGATCGTTACAGCGGCGTGGAGCATGTCGATTTACAAGACAAGCTCTGCTTCAATGGCGGTTACGATAAATTCGGCGCGACGCGGAAATTCAATCTCGATTTTTACACGAAGTCCTTCGGCATTGCTTCGCCAAAATCGGCAACGATTGCCGGCGATAAAGTCCCGATTTTCTATGCCGAAGGCCGCACCCGCGAAATTGCCGAATACTGCATGCGGGATGTCCGCGCCACGGGCGAGCTATACGAGAAGTGGGTGAGCCTGCTTAAATTTTGAAGGTCCCCTAACGTGATCGATTCCATCCACGAACAATGCGCGATCGGTTGTTCGAAGGAATTCCATTCCAAGCAGAATATCATTCCCTCCTTGGAAACCCATCATTGCCTCGCCATGAAAAGGCGTACCGGATATATCTCCTTCAAATTCGGAGAGCAATACCCGAATCGTCGAGCCGTCGGCGAGTGTGGCATCGGAGAGAGAATCTAAAAAAACACCGAGAGGAATCGCGACGAGTAACGGAATGTAGAGGAACCCGCTGAAACCAGTATCGATTAGGGCGGTGAACTCTCGCTGGGTCGTGCGTCCACGAAGCTTTAAGACAATTCGAGGTGAACCGTCAGATCCGGTGTGACCGTCCCAAATTTCCATTCCCATAAAATGTCGTCAAGCGAAAGGCCGTGGAAGAACCTACTTTAATAAGGAAAAAAACGCCGTCTGGCTTTTCTTTACGAGCGAGTTCCAGGGCAGAAGAAGAAGTATCGCCAAGGAAATAACGGCGGGAATTGACATCGATGGCAACGAAACGACCAATACTTTCCGGTTCCAGAATCGGCTTGAGCGTTTCGTCGTAGATTGCTTGTCCTG
>DASYAJ010000435.1:0-3792 GCA_036501405.1 Kapaibacterium sp. (SeqCode) | reverse complement strand
ATTTCAGCATCACGTTCCCGACAAAGCCATCGCAGACAATAATGTCGGCTGTCGTCTTAAAGACATCGCGCCCTTCGACATTGCCGATAAAGTTCACACCCGCGCGTTCGAGCAGCGGGGCGGCTTCGAAGACGAGTTCGTTCCCTTTCGAGCGTTCTTCGCCGACGCTGAGCAGCCCCACCGATGGATTCAACACGCCAAGAATCTGCTCGGCATAGATCGTTCCCATGATCGCATATTCTTTGAGATGAATCGCTTTGGAATCGACCGTAGCGCCGACATCGAAGACGAGTGTGGAACCGCGTTCGGGGCGTGGGAACTGGGAACCGATTGTCGGGCGGCTGACGCCAGGAATTCTTCCCAAAAGCAGCGTTGCGCCGCTCATCACGGCGCCGGTATTGCCCGCGCTGACGAAGGCATGGGCCGCGCCATCGCGTACCAAATCGAAACCTTTGACAATCGAGGAATCGCGCTTTTGCCGGAGCGCCGCCACCGGCTCATCGCTCATGCCGATTACCTGCGAGGCTTGCGCGATTTCGATATTCGGGTGATCGCGTTCGCCAACCTTCGAAAGTTCCTTCTCGATCTCTTCGCGCGCACCGGCCAGAACGACCTTGAAGCGGCCGCCCGTTTCTTTTATCGCCTCCATCGCGCCCAGGACTTCATTTTTTGGCGCGAAATCGCCGCCCATCGCGTCGAGTACGATCGTAACACGGGTTTGCGGCGATGAAGAAGAATCCGGCGAATCGGGATTCATCAAAAAAATCGAGGTGCGTTAGGCGTGGGCGTTAGGCCTGCGCCTTCGGCTGCATGACGGAGCGGCCTTTATAAAACCCGCAGCTTGCGCAGGCTGTATGCTGCAATTTCGGCGACCCGCAGTTCGGGCAAGAGCCGAACGACGGCTTTTCGAGCTTGTAATGGGTGCGGCGCTTATCGCGGCGCGTCCGTGAATTTCTATGCGTTGGATTTGGCATGACGTCTCTTTCCTACAGGTTTAATTATTCTTGAAATTTTCCTCGGCGCGCAAACGCTCACGAAGCCTGTTCAGTGCCGCCCATTCTGAGGCGCTTTCCGGTTCTTCGTGGCAATTGCAGGGTTCGGTATTCCAATTTTTCCCACAATTCGGGCAAAGTCCCTTGCAATTGGGCTTGCAAAGATGCCGCATTGGCACGGCAAGAATCAGCGCATCGCGCAAGTCCGGCAGAATATCGATCTCGTTTTCGGCCAGCGGATCGTAGGTATGGACATTCGGATCGCCTTCGTTCGGCGTCAAGTGCGCGGGCACGAAATGAAGCGTGATATTCGCCGAAATGGTATCCGAAAATGGCTCTGCGCAGCGCGTGCAATCGAAATGGCCTTCGCTCGAAACTTTCCCCTTCAGATCTAAGGTCTCGCCTTCCCGGTGAAAAACACCTGTCAAATTCGCGATGCCAGAGAAATCGGGATATTCGAGCAGTGAGGCGTCGAACGCAAGCGAAATAGGTGTATCACCTTGCCCTAAACCTCGAATTTTAAGATAAACCGGCGAAACGTGTGTCTTCAAAATAAAAGCCTCCGTGCAGAAGGCCTTTAACAAAAACCATTTATTCGAGGTGCCTGAACTTTGTAGGCGTGACTTTTAAGTCACGCCGTAAACGGAAAGGTCACGACTACGAAACTCGCGCTTTAGAAATGCCAGCCGATTTCCAGCGCCGGACCGACAAGGCCGTCCAATTCGCTCAATGGCTGCTTCACGTTTGCGACGAATGGTGCAATGCTCGAATTTGGAGTGATGGGAACGTTAAGGCTATGATTGTAGAATAGCCCTTCCATTCCTGCCGAAATTTCCATCAGCTTCCACGGCTCGAAATGCACCATCAGGCTGACGCGACCGATAAACGAATTCGTCGAACCCTCCGTGTAGAGAAAACCCGCAAGCGCATCGATCGGAACTCCGAGTGGATCGAGCGTCACACCCGATTCCAAACCTATAACAGTATTCGATATCTGATGAGCAACTTTGGAAGTGGTAACGATTCCCGAGGTCGGATCGATCGACGAACTATTTTCGTAAGCCGACATCTCGCCCATCGAGGCACGCCAGATCACATAATTCCACATCGTCCACCCAATGCGGAATTCAGTGAGCGTACCCATTTGAGGCATATAATTATGATTTGGATCGCCGCTCCCATTTATACTTGGCCCTATTCCTTCGCGAATGCTGATCGTTCCGCGATCGATAGAATAAGGTTCCGGTATCGCATTCGGTATAATCGAAGCAGGGCCGTTCAGATATTCCATCTTGTCCTTCTTCAGCCCATAACTAATTTCGCGCGGTGCGGTCAGACCAATGCTCGGCCCGTTATCCGCCGAAGCAAGATCGGCACTCGATGGCCCTTGGATGGCATTCATCGAGGTAGGAAGCTGTGCGAAGTTCCCATTTGCCGGACCAATTTGGTCGATTGGCGCAATGGATTGGTTTCCAATACGTTGATCCGCAACAGGCAGATTGCCAAGAGGCTCGCTGCCAGCCATGATTGCTTTAATGCCGTGATGTGATGGCACATTAGAGACATTCACATTGGAAGCATTCCCATCCGAAAGATCGTTCGTTGTTAAGGCAAGCGACGCGGAAGCAGCGGCGTGCATCGCCGAAGCCGTTCCATGCGGCGAAGCATGACGCAGCGCCGCCAATTCCTGCGAATGCGTATGCAGACCGAGGCTCGAACCGAACACATAAAACGCCCCCGCGCCAAGCACGAAGGACATCACCGAGGCCGTTACAAGCCCCATCATTCCGAAACGCCAGCCGGAACTTAAAACGGTCGCAAAAATTCCCGCACCGGCTGTGCCTGCGAGAGGAGCAGCAAACGGCGTCGCAAATTGCGAGCGCGAAGCGTTTGCCAGCATCGATTCCGGCATCGAAGGCGGCGTGAAGCCCGCATCTTCGAGGCGGCTAAAAAGCTGATCGGTCACATTTTCGGGGACCGTAAACCGCTCTTGCCGAGCAAGATTGCTCGTCAGTTCTCGCAGCCGCATGTGGGCGCGGAGCACCTGCCGGCGTTCGGGCGATACCGAAAGCGTATGCAAGAGTTCTTCCTCGTCCGGGGTGGCAAGCCGGCCGTCGAGGAAATCGAGAATGCGTTCTTCGCTGAGATTCATCATAAAGCTCCTTATGGGATCGCTCCTTTACTTGCACGCAAGGCGCTGTCACGCAAGGCATTAGGAAGCCGTGCGCTCAAGTGAATGGAATCGAGAGGAAAATATCCGTTCCAATTTTGAATGGAGTTCCGAATATCGATCGTTATGGCGCAGTTTCTCATTGGGTATCCTCCACGCCGGTAATATCGAAATCCCGGGCCAGTTCTTCGCGGATCATCCGCCGAGCGCGGAATAAGCGTACTTTTGCGTTCTGCTTGGTCACGCTCAGCGTTTCGGCGATCTGCTCCAGCCCTAATCCATTAAACTCCGATAAGATAAAAACTTCACGAAGGAGAATCGGCAAATGTTCGACCGACTTCATCACATGGTCCATGACGAGTTCCGAACTCGGCTGGTCGAATTTCTCCTGGGTTGCGGCCGTAACGAAGCCTTCGATCAGCTCCGTATCGATGTTAAGATCGTCAATGCCTATGGGCTGCTTTTTCCGCAGATAGCTGACCGCCATATTATGCGCCAGCCGAAACAGCCACGCCGAAACCGCTCCCGGCCCGGCCGAGTGGAACGTCTCGCGGCTCTTGAACATGTTCAACCATGCATCCTGGAATAGGTCGTCCACATGCGAGGACTTCGAACCGACCATCAGCAGCT
>DASYAJ010000434.1:0-6787 GCA_036501405.1 Kapaibacterium sp. (SeqCode) | reverse complement strand
CACCACAAGCTTGCCGTTCTCCTTGTTCAGCACGAAGACGTGCGGTGTGTTCGTTGCGCCATAAAGCTTCGTGATCTGCTGTCCTGCGTCGACGAGATAAGGATAGGAGTAATGGTGGTCCTTCGCGGTGGTAACCATTTTGGCATAGGTGTCGTCCGCGTAGAAATCGGGATCGGTCGGATTCACGGCAATGACCGGATAACCCTGGGGCGCGAATTCCTTATCGAGCGCGAGCACGCGGTCTTCATACAGTTTGGCGACCGGGCAATGATTGCAGGTGAAGACGACAATGAATCCCTTTGCTTCCTTAAAATCGGAAAGCGAGACCATTTTGCCATCGACGTTTTTGAGATGAAAATCCTTTGCAATATCGCCGGCATGATAGCCGGGTCCCATCGAAGCGAACGTTTGCACGCCGATGGTCATGGCAAGCGCGGCCACGAGAAGGAGCGAACCGAGAAGGAGGAATTTTTTCATAGTTGTATTAGAAAATGAACGACGGAAGTGTCTTTTATGAAAGTGTTTTTACGGAAAGTATCAGAGGAAAATCAGTTGAGATAAGGCTTCGCGGCTGCTTCAAGTTCCCGCAGTGTGAACTCTTTCGGGAAAATCGTCCGCTCATGCCGGGCGTTGTTTACGATCAGTGTCGCCGGAAGGTTACCGTCCCACGAAGAATCGACTTTGTCGATCCAGGAATTATAGTCGGGTGCATCGAGCAGGACGGTTTCGTTCTTTACCTTATGCTTTTTCAGAAAGGGCAAAAGGTGCGTTCGGAAGGCCTTCTTAAAATCGAGACTGACAAAAATAACGCGCACTTTTTCGCCCCGGTGTTCGCTCGAAAATTGTTGGAAGAATGGAAATTCCTCGACACACGGCTCGCACCAGGTCGCAAAAAAATTGAAAATGTAGGTCGTATCGTTTTGGCGTTCGAGCATCGAAGAAAGCTGATCGAAATGGATGACCTTCGCCGATTGTGCCAAAAGCGGCTCGCTGCAAACAATGCCGATCAGGAGCATCATGGCAAATCCAAATAATTTCACGTTGGCCTGAAAACAGGGAACAGGCCCGCTCCGTGCGAACAGATGCAATGAATAATTTTAAAGCAAATATTCCCGCTTTCGAGTGGCGAAAGCGGGAATGTTTGTAGAATGGAACGGACAATAAAGTTTTATCGCGCAAAGACCACTTCCCGCGTCGCTTGCCGATTATCCAGGAATGCCGTGATGTAATAAACGCCGTCCGGCAAGCCGAGCGATTTTGCATCGAAGGTGAAGGCTTCGGCTTCGCCAGCGCCCGCCTCGCGGACATCGGAACGATAAACAACGCGGCCCACCGCATCGTGGACTACAATGTTCATCGCGCCGGCTTCCGGTGCAGTGAGCGAAATGGAAGCACTGGCAGAGAACGGATTCGGCTGCGTGGTCATCGAAGCCGAGAGGGCCGGATCTTGCGCGACGCTGTTGGCAGGGACATTTGCGGTTCCCGTGAGCATTTGCGTTAAGCTATCGTGCGTCTCTCCTTCAAAATAAATTTTCAAGCCTCCTTTGCGTGAACCGCTCGGAGCCATCGGTTGGAAGGTGACTGTAAAGCTCTGTGTGCCTTGAGGCTGAAGCACGATCGGATAGGTAAGACTGCCAAGCATCATCTCGGCAGCATTCGGGCCGCCCATCGTTGCCGAATCGATCGTGACAGGAACCTTCCCGGAATCGATGACCGTGAGCGTCAGGGAATTCGTTTTCCCTGTATCGACCGTTCCGAAATTCGTAGTCTGAGTTCCCTGCCATGCAATGCCGGGATATTGCGGCACAATGTATGGCATCACGACCCACACCGGCTGAAGTTCCTGCCCCTTGGGATCGTTGTAAACCAAATGAGCGGAGTCGTTGGTGTTCGTGTAATTGTGATAATAGATCCCGGATTTTGCATTCCGGTCCGAACAATTGTCCGACGATTCATGCGTCACGAAGAGCACCGAATCGCCGCCGATTGAATTAACGAACACATCGCCTGCATTGCCCGGCTGTCCCTCGCCGTTCGTTGCCACAGCCTCCACATACGATGGTGGGCAATTTTCGCCGGAAAAGAAATCCTCACCGGAAGGAAGGATGTCGTCTGGAATCTGACCTTGATTCGAGAAACCGATCGAGCCTGTGGTATACGGCGTCTGGTAGAGATCGATGGAATTAGTCGGATCGCTGGTAAATCCAAGCAGGCACGTCGAGCCATTGTTATTCGGAATGACGGTCATCCCGAACAGGCTATCGACGATGGGATTCTCATTTCCAGGGGAGGGAGTTGGGACGAACTTGCTTTTGAATGATCCTGTGAAGTTATCTGCTTGAACATCGTTTCCTACACTCCAGGTATAGAAATAAATGTAGAAACTTGTGTATTGGCTTGAACTCTGGACGCCTGAAAAGGACATGGCGAGCATCGTATTCGTCTTGGTATCCAATGCAAGGTTTGAGAATTGGACTCCACTCTGAAGGCGGTCGTCTCCTTGCACGTTTTCTGGGGTCGTGGAGTCGATCTTACCCGAACCATCCGTATTGCCGTGATAAAAAACGGGTGTCAGTTGTGCCTGCGAGTAACTTTGAAGCGTGGCCCACCACTGGGAACCGTCTTTCGAAAGAATTCCCTCCGGACGAAAGCCATTTGCCGATGGAGTGGGAAGGAGGAACTGAATTGTCTTGGTTGGATCCTTCAAACTCTGGTCGAGCGGCCAGGGAATCGAAATTAATCCACTATAAGAAACATGGGAGCTACTTTTATTGTCGTAATAATAGAAATTCCCGCCGAGAATCATGCGTGATCCATCGGGCTTCATGCCAATAACCGCAAGCTGGCGAACAGAATCGACTAAAATAAAACTGCCGACGTTATTCGTAATGGAATGCAAATCGAACGCCTGCACGGCAGAATCAGCCTGTTTGATGAAGAGCGTATCGCGCGCCGCTTTGACGAACGCGACGGCCGGTCGTAAGATGGTCGTTTGCGCGAAGCTCTGCGACGCGGCGAATATGAACGAAAGAAAGAGGAAACCGAGAATTTTTTTCATGATAATGGAAAAACGGAAAACCGGACCGATGTCCGTCCTTCAAAAATACGAAAAAAAACGGTTCCGGCAGAGCAAAACCTATTCTTGCGGTGCTTCGCCTGTATCGAGATAGACAACATCGTCCTTCGAGCGGTAGCCGATCAGCTCGGCAAAGCGACCCCAGTCGATAACAGTATCGACAAGCTGCGCCGGTTCTTCGTAAGGCATCCGCGCGGCAAAATCCTCGATGAGGACTTCGTAGGGAACTTCGCCTTCGTTATGTTGCAAGGTATCGAGCAGCACCTGGAACGTTCGCAAGCCACGAAGCTGCTTATTCAAGAGCGTCTTCTGATCGTTGATATCGGCATCGACGAATTCCTTCCCAGACGCGGTGATGACCACGTCCTGCCCTGGCGATTCAACGAAGGAAAGCAACTCGGCCGCTTTGACAATCTGTAGTGTTTCGTCGAAGCGCCGGCTGGCGGCTTCTGCGAGGTCACCGGCGCCGAGCCTTCCTCCTTCGGCGTTGAGGACTCCAAGCAATCCGAGAATTTCTTCGATATTCGCGGCAGGAAGAATTTCTGTTTTCGAGACCGATTTCGGTTCCTCGATGAACGGCAGCACCGTATTCGTAATCAGCGCATGAATACGGCTCGAAAGCTCGATGTATTCGAGCGAGCGCGGGTCGCGTGGATAGGGAAGCGGGTTCGCAAACTCCGCTTTGATGCGGCCCGGATGCGCATCGAGCACAATGATGCGCGAAGCCATTTCGACAGCCTCGTCGATCGAGTGCGTGACCATCACAACCGAGCTGAGCGTTCCGGCATTTGCGTGGAACAGTTCCAGCACTTCGGTCCGCAAGTTTTCGGCGGTGAGGGCATCGAGCGCGCTGAAGGGTTCGTCCATGCAGAGAATCCGCGGCTCGACCACCAGCGCGCGCGCAATGCCGACGCGCTGTTTCATGCCGCCCGAAAGTTCCTTCGGATAGGCTTCTTCGAATCCTTCCAGTCCGACTTTATCCACAGCATATTTCACTTTTTCCTTCACCATCTCCTGCGGCGCATGCAGCGCATCGAGTCCAAGCCCGATATTTTCCTCGACGGTCAGCCAAGGAAGCAGCGCGAAGGACTGAAAGACGATTGCCGTATAAGGATTATTTCCTCGTAAAGGCTTTCCATCGACGGCGACCGTGCCGATTGTGGGCTTGAGCAAGCCCGTCAAGATGCGAAGGATTGTCGATTTACCGGAACCGGAGGCGCCGAGAATGCAAAGGAACTCGTTTTCGGAGACGGCAAGATTGATATGCTCCAATACCGGCAAAGGCTTGCCGCTCGGCGTGACGAAAGTCATGCCGATGTCGCGCAGATCGATCAGGTCTTTTCCCGGAGGAGGAATGACGGTCTGAGCAGCCGGTTTCGGCGGCCGTGCAGTGATTGGAGCGAAAGCCATAGTGGTTAATGGCTAACGGCTAATGGCTAATGGGCGTTTCGTCAATTTCAATTTTACAATTGAACACGCTGAATTTAATCGGTTTCATCGTGCGTGGATTTTCCAATCAAATTGCGATATTGGACTTTAGCCATTCGCCATTAGTAATCAGCCATCATTCCCGACCCATTTATTTTCAACGACAGAAAAAATTGCGATAATAAAGAACAGCACAAACGCCACCGCGCAAGCATAGCCCATCGTATCGGACGATTCGAAGGCATTGGAATAAATCTGATAGACGAGCGTCGTTGTTTTTCCGAGCGGTCCGCCGCGGGTCATAACATAAATCTCGGTAAAGACCTGAAAGCTTTTGATGGTGTTCAATACCAATGCAAAGAGTAGCGTTGGGCGAATGACGGGCAGCGTGATCGTGAAGAACTGTTCCCATTTCGATGTGCCTTCGAGTTCCGCGACCTCATAAAAATCTTTCGGAACGTTCTGCATCGCCGCAAGGAAGAGCACGGCATAGTAGCCGATCGAAATCCAGATGTCCATTGCCATAATGGCTGGCAGCGCGAGTGAAGGCGTGAGCAGCCAGCCTTGCTTCGGCGTGGCGAATCCGCACATTTTAAGCAGCGTATCGATATAACCGCCGCTCGCATAGAGATTGGTGAAAATGAGCGCAATTACGACAAGCGATGTCACGCTCGGCAGGAATAGCGCAGAGCGGTAGAAATGCTGGAACCGTTCCACGCGCACGAGCAGCGCCGCGAAGAAAAGCGCGAAGGCCATCGTGAACGGAATTGTTCCAATCACAAAAATGGCGGTATTCAGTAGCGCCTGCCAGAACGCCGGATCGTGCGCGAGCTTCGTGTAGTTCGCAACGCCGACCCAGCGCGTGACATTCGTCAGCGTGTAATACTTCGTAAAGGAAAGATAGAGCGCGTAAAGGAGCGGGTACGCCCAGAAAAGAACGAGCGTCAGCACCCACGGCGAAACGAGCAGCCAGGTTTCGCCGGAGAATGTGCGGTTCTGTTTACGCCAGTCCATTCATGTTCCTAATTAAAAATACCAATCGCCATCGGCGCGGATGATGCTCCAGCCAAAGCTGATAGTGGAAGGGGTGCTAAACATGGCGTTGACAATGTCGATGCCAGCTTGCAGCGCAAGTTCTTTATTGATATGATATGCTACGCCACCCCCGAAAAATATGCCGACGTTTGTCGTACCGTTCGACAGAATTTGCACGGCTCCCTGAATGAACGGATTAACATTCCCGGTTCCAAATAAGAGTCGAGCAAATGGTGCTGCATAGAAAGCGGTCGTGCTCGTGCTACCCGTCGAGACCGTCGTAAAGCCGCCAGTACCATTCGGAATGGTTGTGGTACTCGAGCCCGTCGATGTGACGCCGAGCGATACTTCAGCGCCAATCTGGAAACTTGACGTAAGAGCATACACGCCTTCCAGTCCGCTGGGAAGACTCGATCGCACAGAATAGACCCCAACGCCGAATTGGCCGGAAGGATGCTGGTCCTGCGCATAGACTGCGGCATGAGTAATGAAACTAAAAAACACGAACCCGATGACGAGGTGAAGTTTTTTCATAGTGCTGTGAAAAATGAAATGAAAAAGAACAGTGAATCACGCAACGAATCATGAACACTCACTTCTGCGAAAATAAGTCCGGTGCAAATTCCTTCAAAGCAACATAAAGCCGCGAAATCGGAAGGCCCACGACATTGTAATAATCCCCATCGATTCTCGTGACGAAGACCGCGCCGAAGTCCTCCTGAATGCCGTACGCGCCAGCTTTGTCCATCGGAGAGCCGGATGCAATGTAAGCGCGGATTTCTTCGATGCCGAGCGGACGGAACGTCACGTCCGTCGCTTCGACAAACGAGATTTCCCGCTTCGATTCGATCTCGACAAGCGCCACGCCGGTGTAGACCGTGTGTGTATTGCCGGAAAGCATTGTGAGCATTCGTTCCGCGTCCTCGCTGTCGCGCGGTTTTTCGAGGACATGAGCCTTGATCGCAACGGTGGTATCCGCGCCAAGTACGATGCCCTCCTTTTCGCCGATGGTGTTTGCCACATGCCGCGCTTTGTGCAGCGCGAGCCGCTCGACATTTTCTGCGGGCGTTGCGCCGGCGTCCATCGTTTCATCCATATTTGCCGGATGAATCCGAACATGCGGAATGCCGAGCAGCTTCACGAGTGAAGCTCTCCTTGGCGATTGCGAAGCGAGAATGAGTGAGCGCATCGCTGCAAAAATACAACGTTCTGGCACATTGCAATGATATAGTTTTGAAAAATGTTATC
>DASYAJ010000433.1:0-4210 GCA_036501405.1 Kapaibacterium sp. (SeqCode) | reverse complement strand
ATTTTTGGAAGAACGCAAGATTTCGGGCACAGAACGAATTTTGTTTTGGAACCCCGACGCAACCTCAAAATACGGTCAGGTTCCTTTTACGGTTCAAGCGGAACTTCTTCGGCAAATGACAGCACGAAAAGAAGTATCGGCTGTGCTCTTGGCGAAGGCGTATTCAGCAGTGGGCATCGAGAAGGAATTGCTGTCGGCGCTCGCGGAACCATTGCGTAAAAAAGTTCACATTGTGCCCCACATGCCGATCGAAGTGTATACGGCTTTGATCGATGCCAGCGATATGTTCGTCTCCGGCGATACGGGCCCGTTGCATGTCGCGGCGTGCAGAAAATTTTCACAATCGGGATTGCCGTTACGCAACCGAACGGCAATCGTCGCCATCTATGGCGCGACCGATTCTCGGATGTACGGTTACGATTCGGTGCAGCCGTTTCATGCTCCAGCCAATCAGGATGTTCCTTCGCGTTCTTTTTCCGCTCCAGCGCCGTGCCGGAATATTAGTTGCATCAATAAATTTGGGAAGTCATGTGCCAAGGTTCGGTGTTTTGACGGTCTGCCGGTCGAGGAAATTGCAAACGACATGATATCGTATTTTCGATGGCTCGATGGGGCGGACTTGAGTGAAGATCTGCTGGAACGGCAGAAACCCATTCCGATCATGCTAAGAGAAGAACGTGAGTACGCTCTTTAAAACAACGCTATTTCTCCTTTACGTCTATTTTATGGGATTCCTTGCGGCGATCCCTGTCGGCGCGTCTCAATTAGAAGTGGCGCGCCGCTCGCTCCGAGGGCTTTTGCCTGCGGCGTTGATCGTGACCGCGGGCTCTGTTTCTTCCGATTTTGTCTATGGGGCGATTGCCCTGTATGGCCTTGCACCTTTTCTTCAACATCCGGAAGTAGAAGCCATTTTTTGGCTCGTCAATGCGGCTCTGATCTTGTTCTTTGCCATTACCACATTACGTGAAAGCAAGACTTCAGTACCGAAACTTTCCTCCGCTTCCGGAGAAGAGCTCGAAAGGCCGCAAGACTCGAAATTGCGACTTGCGAACAAGCGGGTCGCGTATCTGACAGGTTTTTCGCTTTCTTTTACGAACCCAATGATGATCGCATGGTGGCTCTTAGCAGCCCGGTTCTTAAAGGATTTGGGTGTTGCTGTGGAGCTTACCGGTACGATGCGAATCTTTTTTCTCCTTGCGGGTTGCTTGGGCATCGGTTCGTACCTTACGCTCTTCGCCATTGTTATTTTTCGACGCCATCATGTGTTATCTCCAAAACACATCCGCAGAATCACTCGTGGCTTTGGCTACGTAATGATTCTGTTCGCGGCGTATTTTATTATTCGGTCGATCGCGATGCTCGTTGCTCCACAAAGCGCGGGATCGACCATCCTTGGGAACTTACAGACGCCGAGTGGATCGCAATCGAGGACGACGGCCACTCGCGTTGTCTTTGTTATTTAGATTTTAGTGTCCTACATCAGATGAAAAACACACGAAGGGAATTTCTTTCCGGACTTTCAAAAGTGGCTGGCGGCACGGTGCTTGGTTACGTTACGCTGCCAATCCTTGCCGGATGTGTGCCGACTTCGATCCCGTTAGAACCGGAGCAAACCTCGACGCCGATCGGACCCGACGGTAAGGTATCCGTAGATGTATCGAGCTTATCGCAAGGAAGTCCCTCGCTTGTGGCACCGAACATTCTTGGACTGGATGGATTTCCAGTAATGGTCACTTTGTTGACCGATGGAACTGTTCACGCTTTTTCCATGCGCTGCACGCACCAGGGATGCACCGTCGATAGCCAGCTTGAACATGATGACATTCATTGTAGCTGCCACGATTCGTTGTTTGCGCTGGATGGTTCTGTTATTCAGGGGCCAGCAACAGTTCCGTTGACAGCCTATCCAGTCACTTACGATGCGGCGGGTCACATTGCCACCATTAAATTAGCATGATATTGGAGCGAAAAAAATTCAATCGGGTGAAGACATTGCGCCGACATTCCTGGTGGTTTGCTATGGCTTTGATGGCGACGCTCGCACTGCCGCGAAGGTCCATTGCAATACCGAGCTTTTCGCTTTTGACCGGTACGCGGTGTTCCGCCTGTCATTTCGATCCGCAGGGAAGCGGCATTCGAACGGAATTGGGATGGGAAATGATGTCGCAGACCGGGCTTTTTCATTGGAATGGCGTGGACACCAGCGGAATTCCTTTAACGAATACGATCTTCAACGGAATGCTTATCCCTGGCGGCGATGCCCGTTTTCAGCTTGTACGGTATTCCAAAACGAATCAGGAATTGCTGATTCCGATGCAGCTTACAACCTCGCTTGCTGTCATGCCGATCCAGCAATTATCTGTGTATACCGATATCAATTGGGCGAGCATTTATGTTCGGGCGGTGACGGCACCGACCGATCTTTTCGGCACGGCGAGCGGGTTGTATCCTGGCGAAACCGATTACGATTTGACTTTGCAATATCAACCGGGTATCACGTTGCCTTCGATTCGTGTCGGAATGATTGAACCAAGCATCGGAATTCGACAAGACGATCACACGGCGTTCACGTCGATGGATGCCGTCGGATCGAGCAACAATAGCTATAGTTCCATCACGCTGATTCCTCCCTATTACAATGAGATCGGAGGAGAGTTGACGTATGAAGGAATCCGGTGGCTGACGATCAATGCGGGAATATTCAATGCCTACAATCTTTCGCAAATCGATCCGACCATTGGAACCGTAAACTCGAATTTCGATTTTCGACACCCGACCGTTTCCGGCCGCATTGTGCTCTGGCCGCAACTGATCGATGACGGACTGAATTTCGAAACGGGCGCGTCGATCCTACAAAACGGTTCCTTCCGCATGTTCGATGGATTCGGCGGAATTGGGTTAGCGGACAAAGCGACGTTTTTTGTCGAAGGACTTTATGCGAAGGACGCATCGGATAAAATCGTTCGGAACTTTAGCGTTATTGGTACTTTGAGGCTCACAGACTGGCTCATGCCGGAATGGCGGTACGATTGGGGCATGACAGAAGTTTATCCCGGTCAATCGCTCGGATGGGCGTCAGGATTTTTATTCGGGGTGGAATTTTTTCCATGGCCTTATATCGAACTCCGGCCCGAATATCGTGTGACCGACATGACGCCGTTTTCTACTACCGGAACGAATCCCGGGTCGCACACGGGGCAATGGACGGCCCAATTGCACGTATTTTATTAAGCAGGACCGAAGAATGCAAAGGAAGAATTTTCAGAAAAAAAAGCTCGAAAGAACGCTGCTTGCAATCGCATTGCTTGTATTTTTCGTGCTAGCCCTGAGTTCGGGATGCCAGTATACCGTAGAAGGGAACCCGGACATCGATCTGACGGAAGTGCATGTCTCTCCGATCGCGGCGGGCTTGGAACCGGGAGGAACTTTGATGCTGACGGCTTCCGTGTTAGGATATTCTCATAGCTCCGGCGTGTCATGGTCTGTCGAGGGAACGAATAACGGAACAATTATTGGGAACGGTCTTTCGGCGGTGTACACGGCGCCAGCCAGCGCGGCTTCGAGCGTCATCAATGTGAAAGTTACATCGGAAGAAGATCCGAATCGAAGCGTGGAAGTGCCGATTACACTCGAAGACGCGAGCGGAAGTTTTGCCTCCTCGCCGGATGTTGTCACGCTCCTGACCGGCGCGCAGCAGCAATTTACGATAGATAGCGAAAGCGCAGTGCCCCCACTGCGATGGGAAATCCTGACCGGTGCGGGTTCCATTACCGATTCCGGTCTCTACACGGCTCCTTCGATTTTTCCTGCCGATAGCCTTCCGACAATCATCGGTGCGATTTCGTTGATCGATAGTACGGTCTTTTCTCAGAGTCTCATTCGTTTTGCCGGAAATTCCGATTCGACGTTGTGCTTTACCCGCGATATTCTTCCCGTTCTCTCAGCCAATTGTGGAATGAGTGGGTGCCACGATGCCGCCGGGCACGCAGCCGGGTATAATTATAATACCTACGATGGCTCGATTCACAGTGTAGAACCAGGAAATGCGAGAAATAGCAGGCTTTACATAGCGATTACGCAGTTCGAGGCCAATAGCCGGATGCCGCCGCCGCCGGCTCCCGCGCTCTCGCCAAATGAGGTCTTAAAGATCGGAGAATGGATCGATGAAGGCGCGCTCGATTGCCAATAAAAGGATGCTCCGATGAAGATT
>DASYAJ010000432.1:0-4975 GCA_036501405.1 Kapaibacterium sp. (SeqCode) | reverse complement strand
CGAATCGTCCTGCGACCCGTTATCGACAACGATGATTTCCGCATTTGGATAGGACATCTTCGCCAGAGAATCCAGGCAGCGAGACGTATCCTCGTAACTATTCCAGTTGACGAGAACGATGCCGATTCGAGAATATTCCCTTTGCGTCACGATCCGATCTTCTCCAAAATATTGACGGCCATGTCATACTTTTTGAAGGGCGGCATGAGATAAACACCATCGATGAGCGGCTTCGCTTCTTTCAAAAATTCCACACAGATATCAATGCCTTCCGCGCTTTGGTCTTCGATCGTCGCTTTTTTTGCAATGCGTTCGCGAATCCAATTCGGAATCGACATGCCGGGAACTTCATAATGCAAAAATTCCGCATGGCGTTTGCTGCGAAGCGGAAGGATGCCGAGCATGATCTTCGTTGTTCCTTGAAAAGGCTTGATAATGGTTAGGAATCGTTCCAAAGCTTCGATCTCGAATAGTGGCTGCGTAAAAATGACCTCACATCCCTCCTCGATCTTCCGCTCGAGCCGCGAACTTTCGCGTTCCATGTCATCGGCCACGGGATTGCAGCCGCATGCAATCAGAAAATGCGTGTGATCGATTGGGCCGCCCGAAATTGGGTTCCCCATCAGATCGCAGCCCTGGTTCATCGACTTCACCGCGCGAATCAGGCCAATCGCATCGATGTCGTAGACGCTCGTCGCGTAAGGATAATCGCCGATCTGCGCCGGATCGCCGGTGACGCAGAGGATATTGCGCACGCCAAGCGCGTCGGCGCCTAAAAGTTCCGATTGCAGACCGACCATGTTTCGGTCGCGGCACGCCAGGTGCGTCATTGCTTCGATGCCGCATTGTGACTGTACCAGGTGCCCTAAGGTAATGGAACTAATACGAAGCCGCGCCCGCGCGCCATCCGTGATGTTGACCGCATCGATTCCTGCCTTCGCAAGATAGCTTGCGCCTTCCAGAACGCTCGACATATCGAGGCCACGCGGCACATCGAGTTCGACGGTCGAGAGAAATTTCTTTCCCAAATTCTGCTTGAACTTCGAGAACGATTCTAAGCTCGATACGCCATTCTTTTGCTCCGGCTTTACGATAATCTTCGAGAACGTTATTTCTCCGGCGGGAACGCCCTCGATGGCATCGTGCATCGCTTGGATATGTTCCGGCCGCGCGCCACCCGAAGCGCCGATAATCGAGACGCCCGCTTCGACCAACCGCTTCGCGCTCTCGCCAAGATATTCCGGTGTGGCATGATAAACCGGATGTCCATCCACTAAGGTAGGAATGCCAATATCGGGTTGCGCACTGATCGGAATGCCGGGAACCGCAAATGCCTGAATAATCGAAAGCATCCGGTTCGGACCGACGGTCCCATTCGTTCCAATCACCGTGACGCCATGCGATTTCAATCGTTCCGCGACCTTTCGCGCGAAATCGGTCGCAAGCAGCGCGCCATCTTCCGGGAAGGTTTTCTGCGCGAGGATGGGCAGGTCCGGCGCAACGGACTGCGCTTCCTCGATGGCAATTTCCAGTTCGTTTAGATCGATAAAACTTTTGAGAATAATCGCATCCGGCCCTCCATCGGCAAGCGCAAGGAGCTGCTCGCGAAACGCACGCCGAACGTCTTCGGCTTTCAGCGGACCGACCGGCGCAAGGAACTTCCCAATCGGCCCGACCGCAACCGCAACGAGCGATCCATAATCGCTGGCGGCCGCGCGCGCAAGCCACACGCCTTTGCGATTGATCTCGTAGGTTTTTTCGGCGAGATTGTGCCGCGCCAGGGTTAGCGGATTCGAATGCTCCGTATTCGTCATCAAAAGCTCCGCGCCGGCCTCGGCAAACTTCCGATGCGCGTGCTCCACGGCAACCGGCTGAGAAAGATTGTAGCGCTCGACCAGCGGATCGGTAAATCCATTGGCATGGAGCGTGGCCGCCATCGAGCCATCCGTTAAAATCGGGCGCGAGCGTGCCGTTTCGAGCCGTGCAAGAAAACGGTTCTTTACATCACTGAAAACGGACTGTGCGGGCGTTGGCATGAACGGGCTTTGGAACGCAGAAGGGGACTTCTTTGTCCCGCAAAAGTCCTGCAAAGGATGTGCAAGAATAAATCCTGAGCGACAAGAGCTACGGCGCGAGAAAGGAATTGACCGAAGCAATGCTCGTCGAGCGGAACAAGTACCATTTTCCATTTCGCTCTGCGTACTTCGAATGCTGCGCGATGACCTGCACGTTGAGTACTCCCTTCGATGGAAATGCAGCCAGCGCAGAAGGCGGAATGTGAAAACTTCCCGTGCCTGCAACCCGCGCGGATAAATAGGTAACCGCGGGCACATCCGAGGGAATCGTTTTATCGAGCAAATGAGAAAGCGGGACGTTCGTGCGGAGATAAATCCAAATCGAATCGCATTGCGGGTCCGTGTAGGTGATGGTGAACCCGGTTTTTTTCGTGATCGAATCGTGGTGCATGAGTTCCGTCGGCGCGATGATGGTGAAAGGCGATGGCGCGATTACGGTATCGGTAAATGGGCCAAACGAAGGAACGTTCACATTCCAGATTTGGAACTGTTCCCATGCCGCAGGGTTCTTTTTCGTTCCGCTCGCATGTTCGCGAATGGTATCGTTGCCGAGCGTAATGATCGCTTCCGGGTTTTGGAATACCGTGGCACTCGCGGAAAGATGTTCATGCCATTGGTCCACGCCGTCCTTGATATTTTCACATCGTGCTTCAAAAAAACCAGCGCACCCCGCCGCTGCAACCTGAGCCTCAAGCGGGTCTTTCGCTGGATAACTGAGGTCAGCCCCGGTCGCGCAGCCATAAAGCATGGCCGCTAAAAGTGCAAAACCAAAATATCGAAATACTCTCATGAGGTCATTGTACAGCTTCAGCGTCCATGTGATGCAACGGAAGTAATTGTTTGTCCAAGGTTATCGGCTAATTCCACCCAAAATACGCCGTCTCCGAAATCGAAAACGACCGTCTCTGTCTCGCCATGGGTAAGATGTTTGCCAGGAATATTCTCCAACAATGCTGCGACATCCAGATCTTTAATTTGTGATTGCATTTAGTTTCGATCCTTTCCTTCTAATGTAACAACTTACAAATCGAGGAAAAATTTCCTCGTTGAGAATAATCCATAAGCTTGGCAGAACAAACGAACGTTGCAATGAGCGTCAGTTCTAAAGGTTTTTCCCCCGAAATTCCGAGAAATTTAGAAAAAAGGCTGCCCATGAATGTGCTTTAGTTTCAGGCAATATTCATGCAGTTTTTGATCGGGAATGATCGCCCCCTCTGCGTTTGGCAATTTCATCGCTCACAAAACTATTTATGAAGAAATCCATTTGATGGTGGCTCATTCATGAATTCTTCCTGAGTATTAAACGCGTACCAGCCCGTTGGAAAAGTAGAAAATTGCTCGAAAACGGCATTTTAACATTCTGCAAAGCGTTGTGCATCCCATGCCACGCACCCTCATTACCGGCGGAGCCGGATTTCTTGGAAGCCATCTTTGCGAGCGGTTCATTTCGGAAGGCCATGACGTCATTTGCATGGATAACCTTTCGACCGGCTCGATGGAGAATATCGCTCATCTTTTGGGTCTGCCGAATTTCCGGTTCATCCATTATAATGTGACCGAGTATGTCTATGTCGAAGGTTCGCTCGATTATATTCTGCATTTTGCTTCGCCGGCGAGTCCGATCGATTATCTGAAGCTTCCGATTCAGACGCTGAAAGTTGGTTCCCTCGGAACGCATAAAGCACTCGGCCTTGCCAAAGCGAAGAATGCGCGGTTCCTGATCGCTTCGACGAGTGAGACTTACGGCGATCCTTCGGAGCATCCGCAGAAAGAGACATATTGGGGAAATGTCAATCCGATTGGGATTCGTGGCGTCTATGATGAAGCCAAGCGATTTGCCGAGGCGCTGACGATGGCGTATCACCGCTACCATGGCGTCGATACGCGGATTATTCGCATTTTTAATACTTACGGGGAACGCATGCGGATTCATGATGGCCGCGCGATACCGGCATTTATGTCGCAAGCCTTGCGGAACGAACCGATTACGGTATTCGGCGACGGTTCCCAAACACGAAGCGTCTGTTACGTGAGCGATTTGGTGGAAGGAATTTTCCGATTGCTGATGTCGGATTATAATTTGCCGGTGAATATCGGGAACCCGGATGAAGTGTCGATGCTGAATTTAGCGAAAGAAATTCTCGGAATGATTCCGGAAAGTGAAAGCCAGATTATTTTCGAAGCATTACCGGAAGACGATCCGAAAATTCGTCAGCCGGATATTACCTTAGCGAAATCGCTGCTGGGATGGGAACCGAAAGTTCCCAGGCAAGAGGGCTTAAAACGGACGCTGAACTATTTTAAGGGGGCGGTCCATCGGGAGAAAGTCAATAGAGTTTTTGCCATATAGTTCAAAAAAATTCGTATCTTTGTAGCTTAGTTACAATTCATTTTACCTACACATGAAAGCATTTTTCAACGTACATTTTTCCATTGTTTTCGCAGTTATAAGTTTGGGCTTGTTTTTTTGCTCCGAAGGCCATGCGCAATCTCGCTCGATAGGCGCTAATGCTTTGATCCTCGATGATGGTTCGGGCAATACCATCACGCTTCAAACACCGGCCTCGGGCTGGAGCGGTAATATTCCATTTGTGATTCCGATTCCTCCTCCCGGCAACCCCCCTTCGGGCTTTGTTCATGTGGGGACGGCGGTCAATCAATTTCTGACCTGGAACCCAGCAGATGGTTCTCAGGGAGCTTGGGATCCGACGAGTATTGGCCCGTCTGGTATTGGCGGATCCGGCACAACCGGATATCTTCCGCTTTGGACGGCATCGAATTCGATTGGGAATTCTGGATTATTGCAAACATACACTACGTCCTCTCCCTATTCGGCAGGCAATGCGGGGATGGCGGAACAGGCTTCTGGTGCGGATGCGAATATTAGTTTCGCATTATCG
>DASYAJ010000431.1:0-4782 GCA_036501405.1 Kapaibacterium sp. (SeqCode) | reverse complement strand
TTCTGGCGACGAGCGGTTGCACTGGCGATCGATCTTCTGGTGATCGCTTTGTTGAGCGGTATTCTGATGGAGCCAACGGCTATGGCGCTTGGGGGTCGGGAAGCGAGTGACGTGCTACATAAAGTTCCATTCGCGACGTTTGTGCTTCGCACGTATGGCGTCTGGGCTATCCTTACACTTGTGCTTGCGTGGCTCTATTCTGCGGCAATGGAATCCTCGCGGTTCCATGCAACCATTGGAAAGCGGATCATGGGATTGATGGTCTTGACGAGCGATGAAGCACGGCTCGATTTCTGGCGCGCCTCACGACGATTTTGGATGAAAATCATTTCCGGAGCCCTCGCCTTCGGTGGGTTTTTTCTCTTTTTTTTCGACACGAAACAACGATCGCTCCACGACCTGCTTGCACGGACGATTGTCGTGCAAGCGCATCCGAAGCTTATCATTGAGTAGGGGGTGAAAAACGCACCGCGTGAACCTTCTCGTTTGAACGAGAATTACAAAGTTGTAACATTGGCGCTTGTTCCAGTGTCGATAGTGTGTAGATAAGTTCAGCGCCCATTTCCATGCGGTATCGAAAGCTTTTCGTTTTGCTTGTTTTTGCGTTCGCGGCAGCTCGGCCCTGCACCGCGCAATGGTCGTTGCTCAAGCAATTTCCTTCGACCATCTGGAGCGTCTATTTCGAGGATCAGATTTCTTACCCGAATGTCGGTTTTGCCGGTTTAGGCGATGGAACGATCTGGCGCACGCTCGATCATGGCGTAACATGGGCGCAAACGACGACGCCGGCCATCGTGGGACCGGCGGAGATCACCTCCTTCACGTTCCGCGATGCACTTTTGGGGTGGTGCAGCGATCGATCGAATTTTAGTAACAGCGGAGCGGTCTGGGAAACGACCGATGGCGGAGCGACCTGGACTTCGGAATTTGCAGCGAATCCAGGCGCCTTCATCTCGGTCGCTTATTGTCAGGCTTCGAATATTCTTGCCGCCGATACCTGGGGTGGGAGCAACGCTTATACGTCCACCGATCTTGGAAATTCGTGGATCGTGGTTGGTCCTTCGCTCCAGAATGGGATCTCGTTCAGCGGTATGAATGGCTTCATGGGAAATCTCCAGGCGCTGAGCTCCTTATTTACGACGGACGGTGGAAAATCGTGGTCCACGGTGGGTTCGCTTGGGAATACAGAAATCTGGTCTGCCTATGGGATTCCCGGAACGAACCTTTTTGTGGCCGGAGGCGAAAAGAAAAACCATTTTTTCCTTTCGACCGATGGCGCTGCAACGTGGAGGGACCTCTACTCCTTTGGCAATGCTGTATCGCTAACCGGTTGCTGCATGGGGATTCCGTCGTGCCTTTTTTTGCAATCGGAGAATGAAGGATTTTGCTGTTCCATCGATACCGGAAATTCATGGACGAATATTTGCGGCCCGGAAAATTTTGTCGACTCTCGATTTTATTCCATCGGCCGGCAAATTTTTTCTGGCGATAAAAATGGCGCGCTTTGGTATTTGCCCGATGGCCTCGCAGCCGCTACCATTCCACTGACGCTCGATCATCTCTCGTTCTCGTTTTCGGGCGTCCGTTGTGTAACGTATGACACGGAAGTGCATCTGACGACGGTCTCCACCTGTCCTTTGACAGCTTCTCTTATCGGCGCGACAATTCTCTCCGGTAATGCTGCTTTTTCGCTTCCGTTTTTTCCATTGCCGCTTGAGCTTTCCGGCAACGATAGCGTCAAAGTACTTTACACGCCGACGGGCGCGGCGAGGGACTCGGGCAAGTTGCAACTCGAATTTCATTTAGGAGTTCGGACATTCGACACGGTCCTCTCGCTCTATGGCACTTCGAAGAGCGCGCCAAGCTATACGAGGACAAACTCGCTCTCGATCTTCGAGCCGTTCGCGTGTCACACAACAGATTCCGCGATTGTGATTCGGAATCTTTCCTGCGATACACTCACTGTCACTGCTGCCGCGTTTACCGATAGTACCTATTTTCATGTTATTTCGACTCCGCTGCCAGCGGCAATAGCTCCTGGGCAGTACGATACGATTTTCGTGAGCGCCGGGTCGGCGACGAGTGGGATTTTTTCTTCGCAATTGAACTTGCACATGCTGAGCGGTGGCACAACGCCGATTAGGGATTCGGTTCCCGTCCTGCTGCAAGTCCAGCAGAATGCGCGTGCGAGCGTAAGCGGGCTTAATCTTGTCGTTCTGGACCGGTGTATTACTATGGATACCGCTGTATTTCTCGAAGCCGCTGCGTGCGATTCGATCACGGTATTTTCGGCGGTCGCGAGCGATACGTCGATCTTTCATGTGGATTCGATTCCACTGCCCGCGACAGTGCCGGCATCCGGCATGGCCCGATGGCCGATTCATATTGCGCCGGCCGAAAAAGGGATCGATAGCGCGACGATTACGATTCGCTACAGCAGCGGCAGGGAGATTATCGACACAACGATTTCGCTCGAACTGAATGTGCTCTACGACATTCCCGATCGTGTGGAACTTTCACAGGCGTCGATCGAGATGGGGACTTTGAATGTTCCCTGCACCTCTCAAACCGAGACGATCGTGCTCTCCAATCCGGCCTGCGCCAATCTCACGATCGATAGCATTGCATGGGTCGGTACAGAACCTGCCTTCACGTTCGATTCCATTGCTCTGCCATCGGTGGTTTCGGGCCAAACCGGTCTCGATACGATTGCAATTCATTTCACGCCGAGCCGCGTGGGGGCGGCAACGAACGAGCTGCAAATCACTTTCGAGTTGCTGGGCGTTGTTCGGGATACAATTGTGCGCGTGACCGGCGAAGGCGTTTCGACATTTCTCGACACGATCTTGTCCAGTTCGCTCCAATTCGATTCTCTACCGCCGTGCCGTTCGCAAACACTTCGGAGCGGGTTGCTGAATTTATTCTGCGATACAATTTCGGTGACATCGGCGGCGCTCTTTTCGGGAACGGATTTTTCGGTCATGGGTATGTCGTTTCCGGCGAAGATTCCGCCGGGCGACACACTCTGGTTCCCAATCGCAATGAAACCAACGCGTCAGGGACAGTTGAACGATCAGGTCGAGATTTCCATCGAAGATGGCGCGGGGCTGTTTCATACCGGAACGATTTCCACCTCGGGAACCGGAACGGCTAATCGTGCCAGCGCAACGTTCAGCACGTTGTCTTTTTCTTATCCAGCGTTATCGCCCTGTTCCGCGATCGATACGGCGATCGTGCTGACGAACACGGGTATTTGCGATGTTATTATCCTTACCGATACGACGTTTTCGGGTTATCCCGGCGTTTCAATTATTGGATTTGCGCTTCCATGCACCGTGATGCCCGATAGTTCCGTAACGATTCCCATCCGAATCGTTCCTGGTTCCGATACCTCCGCGTCCACGGCATTACGCCTTTCCGGCGCTTTTCTCGATACCACGGTCCGCTTTCGTTATTCTTCGACGACGAGTGGGAACGCGCTCGCATTTTCTCCACGTGACTCGATCTTTACCGTAAAACCGTGTGCCACGGCCACGAAGACATTCTGGATTGCGAACACGGGTTGTGGAACGATCTCGATCGATTCGATTGCATTAGCGCAAGCGGCGGGTTCCACACAATTTGTCATCCAGGGAGTTCCAAAGAAGCATTCGATTCCTCCGGGCGATACCGTTTTTTATTCCGTGACATTCGATCCTTCGCAACCGGGCGATAGCACAGCCGTGCTCTCGATTATTTCAAAACAAATTCCCGCTGTTCAACAGATGTCACTCGTGGGCGGCTTGACGAATGTCGTGCCGACCGCGCGCGTGGCACTCGAAGCAAGCGATGGATCTTCCGAATGTTTCGGGACGGCAAAAGATACGGTTTCCGTCTCGATATTTATGGTAGATGGCGTTGCCGATTCGAGCGATCTGGAAACCGTTTCGTTCACGCTCGCTTCGGACCCGAATTTATTAAAGTTGACAAAACTTGTTTCCGCTTCCGGATGGGAAATTCTCGATACCATTTGGACGCCTTCGGGAGCGCTTGCAGTCCGTCTGCGCGATACCATCGCTGGTGCGATCGCTCCGGGAACGCCCCTCCTGACAGAGTATTTTTCCATCGCCGTTACGGACAGCACGACCGGAACGATTTCTATGTCTGCGCTTTCCTTCAACGATAGCGACCGGACCTTCGACGCCTGTACGCTCCATTCGCTGGGAAGCCCTTCGAGCGTGGCCTTTACGGAACTCGATACGTGCGGAACGCCGCTCTTGCGCGCGGTGATGGAGGGTGATCTTGCCATCGAAATTATTTCCGTTCGTCCGAATCCTGTCGACGCAAACGCGGGTCATGCGCATATCGATTTAACGCTGAGCGTCGGAAGCGCCGGACCGGTAACGCTTTCGCTCATCGATATGCTGGGCCGCGAACGATGGAGTACGGTCGTTTCGTGTGCTCCTGGTGTGCAGACGGTGCCGATCGATATTCCGGCGGTTGCAGGCGCGGCGGCGTTCCTCGAAGTCCGCAGTGAAGCAGGCCATGATGCGCGGAAGATCGTGCTGACAGAGAACGATAAATAACGCGCACGTTTGCTATTCGATTTTTCGCTCTTTTTTTCAAACCATGTCGATTTCTGAACCAAATTCCACCGAAGCGTTCCCGCTCTATCCTTCCCAATTGCATTCTGCGGAACGCGGGCCGCTTGTTGCACAAGCCGAAGAGATTGTCCGTCACATTTTCAAAAATAGTTCTTCCGGATTTACTTATCACACCATCGAGCATACCGAACTTGTGGTC
>DASYAJ010000430.1:0-4712 GCA_036501405.1 Kapaibacterium sp. (SeqCode) | reverse complement strand
CGGTTTGCAATGCAATCGCGAAAATCTTCACATTCTCTTGCGCGGCATGATGAATGACCGACAATAAGTTCGCTCCCGGATAATAAAGTCCAGATTCGTTATCCTCGCCATCGGTGAAGACGACGAGCACTTTGTTCGTATTGTGCGCTTGGTTGGCGAGCGAATCGATCTCGTTATACATCGCATCGTAGAGTGGCGTGCCGCCGCCGACGCGCGTGGCGAAGAGCGCGACCGTATCGATAAACGCGCCCGTATTATGCGTGAACGCGCCGTAGGATTGCATGTAAACCCCATTCTCCAAACTATCCTGGAATGTGGAAAGCTGTACTTCATTCGGCACGGCGAGGAAATTCGTCGCTTGTAAAAAGAGCTTTGCCGCGATAAGCCGTAAGTTGAGCGGATCGGTCGTTCGGATGCTGCCGGTCTGATCGAGCAGAAGTTCCGCCGAGTAATTTCCGAAGAGGTCCGAAAACATCGTATCGACGTTCGACTGCGTAAAGAGCGTATCGAGCGAGCCGAGAATCGTGATCGCGCTCGGTAGAAGATTGGGAATGAAATGTCCACTCGTATCGCAAACGAACAGATCGACTTCGAAATCGCCGGAGTTCCCGTTGCAATCCAGCGGAATCATGCCGGTGATCGCAGCCGAGGGAAGGCTTGTCGGTGGGCCAGGCGGCGTGGGAGCTGGCTGGGTGACTGTCCGACAGCCACTCACCATAAATAATCCAAGCGTAACGAATGCAACCGCAACGCTGGCCAAAACCGAAGACCGACTGTGAAATACGTTCATAGCTCGCAATAATTAAGAATGACCTGACAATGGCAGAGTTTTCTCTCCGCCTGTTATCTCTAATAAACCCCGAAACCGGAGAAAAGTCACACGAAAATGAAATTTTTTAGGGATTAGGTTTTAGCCTCAGGCTAAAAGCCAGATAAAAGCTGCGATCGCGAGCGCACCATGCACAATTACCAGCGCCTTCGGAAGCGGCTTTTTGCGCTGATGATAACCAAAGAGCTGGACTAAGCCCAGCACCGCAACGATACAGAAGAGGATCATCGGGCCGGTGACGTGGCTCGTCCGGTTGGTATCGTTGGCGGCAACGATAATGATCGAAGCCAAGGCAACGGCCGCGAAAATGAAATGGATAACGACCATACCCGTCGCGGGATAAGGCTCTCCGCGAAATCGAATGTAGGCCATCGAAAGACCGATGATAATGGTAGCAGCAAAAAGATAAAACATGCTGTAGCTTTTAGCAAATTAAATGCCTAATGGAAATACTGCGCTTCCAAAAAACTATACGATCAAATCTTCTCCTTTCAATTTCCTCAGGTTTGGTGCAAGCGCAGCGACCGCGCCAACCGCAGCCAGCGACATTACTCCGCCAAACACCACGGACGGAATCAATCCGAGCAGCCTTGCCGCAAGGCCGGATTCGAATGCGCCTACTTCGTTCGAGGTACCAATGAACATCGAATTGATCGCCGCCACGCGGCCCCGCATTTCGTCGGGCGTTAGGATTTGAATGACGGTGGAACGAATAATGACACTCACACTGTCGGTCGCGCCATAAAGGACGAGGACAATAAGCGCGAAATAAATATTCGTAGAGATGGCAAAAAGAATGATGGTCAAAGCGAACAGCGCGACGGTAAGCAAAATTTGCTTTCCAACACCGCCGCGAAGTTTGTAATGCGCGAAGAGCACCGATACGACGACCGCACCGACCGAAGGCGCCGCCTGCAAGATCCCAAGCCCTTGCGGACCGACATGAAAAATATCGCTCGCATAGACCGGCAGCATTGCCACCGCGCCGCCAAAAAGAACGGCAAAAAGATCGAGCGAAATCGCTCCCAAAATGGGCTGGGAACTGAATACAAATCTCCATCCGGCGATGATGCTCTGCATGCTCGTCTCTTCGCGAACGCGCGGCTTGAACGGACGCGCGGGAATGAGAAACACCGCAAAGGCGGAGAATGCCGTCAGCACCACGTCCACTCCGTATGCCGCCGAGATACTAAAAAATCCGGCAATGAGTCCGCCCACCGTTGGCCCGACGATCGCGCCAGTTTGCCAAATGGAACTGTTCCACGCGGCCCCATTCGCGAACAGCTCTTTCGGTAACAGTTCCGCATTATACGCAAAGGACGCTGGGGAAAGCAAGCCGCCGGCAATGCCGGAAATAAAGACCATCAGATAGAGCGGCAAAATTCCCACGATCGGATAGAGTTCTCTTATCCAAAAGGAAAGGGCAAGCAGCCCCCCCGAAGAAATAATGAGGGCGGCGCGAGAAAGGATGATCAGCCGCCGCCGTTCCATCACATCCGCGATATGACCGGCAAAGAGCGCGACCGAAAGCGTCGGGATCGCTTCGACCAAACCGAGCAGGCCAATCGGCAGTGGGTCGTGCGTCAAGCCATAGACCTGATAGCGGACGACGACAATCTCCATTTGGCTTGCGATCGTAATCGCAAAGCGCGTCAGCAGCAGAATGCGAAAATCCCGAATACGCAGTGCCGCATACGCATCGTAGCGCGGACTCTGATCAGCCAAGTGTAGGAATGGGAATTGTTCCGCTCAGTGCGTGGCGTGGTAGGGATCGGAAAGATAATGGACGATCGTATCTTCCCCTTTACTTTTATAAAATTCGATTGGCGTTTGTCCGGCGTTGTTTCGAATCGTCAGTTTTGCCCCGTGCGTCGTAAGCACGTGCGCGATAAATTGGAAATTTTCCGGCTGCAAATAAAAGAGCGCGGTCTGGCCTTTCTTATCCTGAATATTCGGATCGGCATGGTTCTCTGTTAACGAATCGACGACCATATCGTAATTCCCTTCGACGCCGAGCATGAGCGGCGTCTGGCCCAGATTATTCCGGGCATTTGGGTTCCCGTGATATGTGATAAGATCGAGGATGACATCCGGGCGGCCGGCATGGGCGGCAAGGTGCATGGGAGTGTTGCCGGCGCTATCGGGAATGTTTGGATCGGCTTTGGAGCGCATGAGAAAGACCATGGCGGGAACCCGGTCGGCCCATGTTGCTAAAATGAGCGGCGTCTGATGGTATTTATTCGTCGCATTGACGGAAGCGCCATGATCGAGCAAGATTTGGAGCGTGGAATCATTCCCCTCCCAACCTGGGGCCACATGGATTGGCTCATTGCCGTTGGCGGCTTTCGCATCGAGTTTCGCGCCGTGAGCAAGCAGCGTTTTCACCACCGTTGCGCGACCGTTCTCCGCCGCATAGTGTAGCGGCGTGTACCCATTCGTTTCCGTTCCCGGAACGTGCGTCGAGCGGTTTACTTCCGCACCACGTTCGAGGAGCAGCATGGCGACATCATTGTAGCCCGATTGCGCCGCAACGTCGAGCGGCGTCATATTGTCGGCCTTCCGCGCTTTCTTGAGGTCTGCTCCATGATCGAGCAACAGCTTTACGACATCGAGCTTATCGTTCGAGGCGGCCTGAAAAAGCGGTGTTTCCCCTACTTGGTTTGGTTTATTGACATCCGCGCTATGCTGGATGAGTTGTGCCACGATCTCCGTATGCCCATTGGCCGCGGCAAGGCTGAGCGGACGCTCCCCGTCCTGATCGGTCATATCGACTGTCGCGCCACGTTCGATGAGGATACGAGAAGCTTTGGGCTTGCCGCTGAAGGCCGCAGTCATGAGCGGAGTCCAGCCGTCCTCGTTCTTTTGATTGAGCAGCTGCGGGTTCGTGTTTAGATCGGTGATGACTGCGCCGGTATCGTCCCATCGCACCGCCTGCTGCAAGGGCGATGGCACGCCAGGCGTGGTCTGCGAGGAAGCGGGCACGGCGAGCGCGAGGATAAAAATACCCGCGAGTGAAATGGCGAGTTGGATTCGTTCGAATTTCATATTATCTGTTTCGTGATTTCGAGAGACGTAGTAATTGCTCAAACAGGGTAAAAAAGTTCAATCTTGTGAATAATATATTTCCGAGGAAAAGGAAAATTCTCTCTTTTCAAGGAAAACGTCCTTCGCGTTTCGTCCAATGGTTCCTTATAATAGTCCAAACTAATCTTGGAACGAAATCTCTTGTCATCGTAGAAACGCTTCCTACGGAAACTTCCATTTTTTCTTACAGGGTTGTGAACCCTCATTTTTGGCATTCGAATTGCGAATAAGCGACAAGCAATTGGTTTGCGAACTTCCCCAACAGTACCGCAAGGTCCTCCTTCGGTTTTCGTGTGGAGGGTCCGTACATTTCTACAACTTATTCCTCAATGATCATTATGAAAACTTGGTTCAAATTGACTGGCATTGTGCTGGTTCTTACCTTTAGCGCGGTCTCGGGCCGCGTCTTCGCGCAAGCGAACGGTTCGGTTTCAAGCTCCGGCAGTTTTTCCCTGCAAGGTCTGCTGACAAACACAACTGGAACTCCGATCGCCGATGGATCGCACTCGATCGCCGTGAATATTTACGCAGAGGGTTCGAGCACACCGATCTACACCGAGACCGATGCAACGACAACGGTGAGCGGACTTTTCAATGTCATGGTCGGCGCGAACGGCACATCGAAGCTGACGCTTTCGCCAGGCACGAATTACTCGGTTGGCATATCGGTCGATGGTGGCGCGCAGTTGCAGCCACAGCTTCCGCTTGGCTCTGCGCCAAATGCGATCACCGCAAATGTTGCCGCGACTGCGGACTCTGCAAAGACGGCATTCAACGCGAGCACGATCGGCGGATTTAG
>DASYAJ010000429.1:0-4167 GCA_036501405.1 Kapaibacterium sp. (SeqCode) | reverse complement strand
TGATCGAATAAGTTTGTTGAGTGGCAAGCTATGGGCAAAACAGCTTCTCGCACTGCGCATAAAATAAATATTCTAAACCAGCGCCTCCGTAACGATGCGGAGCGTAAACGCTATCCACAAATGTGGTATGCTATATTGTGGATCGTCTATCTGGTCTATTGCTATGCTGCTTTCGTTCCGACCGGTCCCGTATGGGGAATTCATTTCACAGCATACGTTCCGCCCGGATTGAAAGTCGGAGTTCTGATTCTGGGCGCTCTGTTGCTTATTCCCAGGAATCAGGAACACTTATTCAACAAAGTTCTCGGGTTGTTCCATAAGACCGAATCTGCCAATAAAGTACGCATTATTCCAACCGTTGCCCTTGCGATAGCCGCATTTTTTCTGTTCCATTCATTCGAAATAAAAACGGACATCTACGGCGATGACATCCACATGCTGAAAGAGTATGGCGAGAATACTGAATTCAATGGAAAATGGATAATGGATATTATCAGCCCTCATTGGGTCGATAATAAAGAGGCGCTGACGGTCGCGGTACATAGGATCGTTGCGCATACATTCTCGATTTCTATCGAACAATCCTATACCTCTCTGAGTGAGATATGCGGAGCAATCTTCGTATTCCTCTGGATTTGGTTTATTCAAAAAATTACTATTGCTGATAATGACGATCCACGTCGAATCAGGGTATTGCAATTAATCCTATCGCTACTCGGAGTATGTTCTGGCGCAACGCTTGTCTTTTACGGTCATGTTGAGAATTATGCTTTTGGAATTCTGGCATTCACGACGTTCCTGCTTGCACTCTATTTTTATGTAGAAGAAAAAATTGGAACCGTTCCCTTCATTCTTTTATTTCTTTTCGCCGTGAAGGCACATATCGTCGGCATTCTTTTTCTTCCAGCCTTTTTGGTTGCTCTTGCTTATCGGTATCGATCGAACATTTCATTCGTTCAAGAACTGTTCTCATGGCGGCAGATTCGAAATGTTGTGATCGCACCCGCTTTTGTTATCGGGGTTATTCTCTACATTTTTCTTTTCCATTCCTGGAATGAACCCTATGCGCTAACCGAAGGAAGGCAATTCGAGCGGTCGTTCCTTCCAGTGCTATTACAGCCAGCACCGCTGAATCATTATTCGTTATGGTCGCCGTATCATCTGGCCGATCTCGTGAATCTTTTTCTTCTAATCGCAGCACCGGTCCTAATTACCGTTTCGGGCATTTTATTTTTTACTCGAAGAGCAATAGAATGGAATCGACCGAACGTAATTGTATTCGGACTTGCCGCTCTTTTTCCGTTCCTCTTTTTCTTAGCAATGAACCCCATGCTTTCGCCGATGCGCGACTGGGATGTTTTTTCGCTTTTTCTTCCCTCGATTCTTTTTTTCGCAGCCATGGTGCTTGTACAAAAGGGCGTTCGTGGTTATGAATCGGCGTGGTTAGCGCAAACCGTGGTATTTGGAACCATCTTTACCCTCGTGCTCGTAGCGGTGAACTTTTCTCCCGATGAACTTCAGGTGCGATTGCAGGATGCCGGCGCTCATACCTATCGTTCCTATTATGCCGGTTCCGATTATATTGAGGCGCGGTCTTTTGCACTCAACGATAGCGCAACGGAACATCCTCACTTTGCACATCTTGTTGCAACAATGGCGATGGATTCCAAGGGAAACGATGAAGAGCTTGCAAGCATGGAGTCGCGTCTGGCAAGTTTTTACGCCTTCATTCAGAAGGACGATTCTGCCATTATGTGGGCGCAGGCGGCCTGCAGGACCGATGGAAAAGTCCATCGCTATGTTGCCGATCTTGCAGGCTATCTCGTGCAGGCCGATCACTTGGAAGACGGTTCCCAGGCCGTGGAATCGTATCTCATAAGTAAAAGGGAACGAAACGATTCGAGCCATGCCGACGACGAAGAATTAGCAGCCGTCATGTCCCAGTTAGGCGCCCGATACAGCCGGCAAGGAAGCGATAGCCTTACGGTATACTGGGCAGCCATGGCGCGGCGTACAGCACCTCACATTCTGACATACACCTACGATCTTGCCAATTATTACATGCAATCGAATCGGCCGCAACAGGCCTTGGAACTGTTCCACACCATCCCTGCCGATTCGCTCAATGTGACGGCGCTTACCGGAATGGCCATGGCGGCTGCGTATGCTTATGGCCCCGATAGCGGAATGAACTATTTGCTGAAAGCAAAAACGTTAGCACCGAACGACCGATCGATCGATTCGCTCATCACGGAAATGCGAGCGCCTTAGCGTTGCCTATTCCTGCATCAATGCCGCTGGGTTGAGCGCCGGTTTTACTTTCTTGCCATGGCGGTGCTGAATGCCTTCAACCACTGTTTTTGCAGAAAGTGGGAACCCTCCATACGCAAGAATCGAGATCAATTTCTCTTTGGGAACTCGTGTTTCGAGAATCAGCAGCGATTTAAGCTGGGCGTCCCGGTTTTGTTCGACGACATAGCAGAAATCGTGCTCCAGGATGAATCGCTCAACCTCCGCGCTGAATGGGAACCCTCGCACACGCATGTAATCCGCGGCGACACCATCCGCTTCCAGCAGATCGACGGCTTCGCAGCACGCAGGATCGCAGCCGCCCAGCGAAATAATTCCGAAAGTTGCGTTGCCGTTTCGCTGAATAATCGGTTCTGGAACGAATTTCGCTGCCGCACTGTGTTTCTTCAGCAAGCGGTCCATCACTTCCTGATATTCCGCGGGCGTTTCGGTGTAGCCGCCGAGACGGTTATGCCCAGAACCACGCGTGAAAAACGATCCCTTCGCATTGATTCCCGGCAGCGTGCGCGCGGCAACGAAATTTTCGTCTTCGGGTGAATAGCGATAATACGCCTTCATCGCGTCTAATTCTTCGCTTGTCAGCACTTTGCCGCGATTGGGACTGTAATTATCGTCCCACTTCAACTTATCGACGACCCAATCGTTCATGCCAATATCGAGATCCGAAAGCATGAAGACCGGCGTTTGGAACTGTTCCGCAAGATCGAACGATTTCGCGGCGAATTCGAAACACTCATTCGGATCACGCGGGAAAAGCAGGATATGCTTCGTATCGCCATGCGAAGCATAGGCGCATTCGAGCAAATCCGATTGCTGGGTGCGCGTCGGCATTCCGGTGGAGGGTCCGGTACGCTGAATATCGAAAATGACGGCGGGGATTTCCGCGTAATAGGCAAGGCCGATCAGCTCGTTCATCAAAGAAATTCCCGGTCCGGCTGTCGAGGTGAACGATCGCGCGCCCGCCCATGACGCGCCAATGACCATCCCAATCGCTGCAAGTTCGTCTTCGGCCTGGAGAAAAGCGTAATTATTTTTCTTCGTTTCGGGATCGACGCGGAACCGTTCCGCGAATGCTTTGAAGGCATCCATTACGGACGTCGCTGGCGTAATCGGATACCACGCGGCGACGGTCGCACCAGCCCAAATCGCTCCGAGCGCGGCTGCGGTATTGCCATCGATTAAAACTTTATCGCGATTCGCATCCATCTTCTCGCATCGGAACGGCAACGGACATTCGAGATTTTTTTGAGCGTATTCATATCCCAAATGGAGCATCTTCCGGTTCGAATCGAGCAACGCTTGCTTTTTGCCGTAGGATTCTTTAATCAGCTCCTCGACGATTTCCATATCGAGCGTCAGCAGCGCGGCCAGGGAACCCGAATACATGATGTTCTTCATCAGGATTCGCGCGCGGGCGTCCTGCACATGCTCGGTCAGCATTTTCGCGAGTGGTACGCCAAGGAATGAGACATCCTCGCGGTGAAGCTCGCTCGGAAGCGGCCACGTCGAATCGTAAAGAAGATACCCTCCTGAACGAACCTCGTTCACATCCTTCGCATAGGTCTGCGCGTTCATGGCGACCATGAGATCGTAATCGAGCGAGCGAGCGCCGTAACCGGCATGGCTCACACGGATTTCGTACCACGTCGGCAGGCCCTGGATATTCGAAGGAAAGAGGTTTTTGCCCGCAACGGGAATCCCCATTCGGAACATGGTCTGCATGAGCAGACCATTGGCGCTCGCCGAACCGGTCCCATTGACATTGGCGAGCTTGATTGCAAAATCGTTAATTGATGGCATGAATTATAGTCACATCGGATAGCGAAGCCATCCTATTCAGGCCGGAGAACAATCGAG
>DASYAJ010000428.1:0-1730 GCA_036501405.1 Kapaibacterium sp. (SeqCode) | reverse complement strand
CTTCCAGAACTTTCCTTGCTCTCATAAATTCCCATGAAGTCCGGCGCATCCTCGAGATTATGTTGATAGAACATCTGACCCGTGATGCCGTTGGGATACCGCTTGAGAATCAGCGGACGATCTTTCAGATAGGGAAGGAGTGTCTTCGAGATCGTGTAGTAATATTTGAGCAGATCGAATTTCGAGTAACCTTCTTTTGGCCAGTATACTTTTTGAAGGTTTGTGAATTTCAAGTCGATCTTTCCAATACGGACAGTGCGATCGCCGCGAGCACTCGTTCCCGAGAAAAATGCTTCCGCAGAAATCGTCGTCGTTGTTTTTTGAAAATTGATCTTTGCCATTTGTCCTTTGTTGCGAGCATTACTTCGTTTTATGGATTGGAGCTTCGTAGGTGCAGTCTTTCGCTTTTTTATCGAATCGAAGTCCTACAAAAGAAGGGTGGCGGAAGCTACCATCGGCTGTTCGCTCTGTGAACTTTACTTCGCACACTAATTTCGGCTTCAGCCATTGAACTTCGCTTAAGTTTCGACCTCGAATTGCTTCCCACTTATTTCTCTTCAGTGCTGGAAATCCAAAGGGAGGATCTTTTACCTTTAGTGGCTGCATTAAATCGTAAATGTTCTTGAGTTGTTTCGTATCGAAGCCAGTTCCCACTTTTCCGACCGAGACCAGTTTCCCATTTTGGTATAAGCCGAGATGCAATGCTCCAAAATATTCTCGGCTTCCTTGCGGCATTGTATATCCAACAATAACAGCCTCTTGCCGCATGACCGTTTTTATTTTAAGCCATTCCGTCGATCGCCGTCCTTCATAACAGCTGGAACCATTCTTTGCCATGATGCCTTCGAGCCGCTTTCGTTCAGCAGCACGATAAAGCTTGATGCCCTCTTTCATCACATGCGGAGCCACTCGAAACTCGGTGTGAACGCTAGCGACTTTCTGAAGCAATGCTTTTCGGTTCAGAAGTTTCGCTCCCATGAGATTGAAACCATCGAGATAGAGAAGATCGAAGGCGATGTAAACTATTTTCTGTGTTCTTGAAAGCCGCTTGATCGTGTCGAGATTTGTTACGCCAAACCGCGCTTGCAGGTCCTGAAAACTGGCGTTTCCACTTTCATTAAGGACAATGATTTCGCCGTCCAATATCGCTTCTTTTGCTTTCACCCATTTGGGAAGTTCTTTCAGTTCGGGGTAGCGGAGTGTCATCGGCTTTTGATTTCGAGAAAGGATTTCGAGCTTTCCATTCTGGATATATGCGATCGCTCGAATGCCATCGTACTTATCCTCGAAGAGCCAGCCTTCGCGATCGAACGGAGCATCGATCAGCGCGCCTTTCATCGGCTCGATCTCGCGCGGCATTTTTGCTTCGCAAGCGCCGGGAATCTTTGCTATGGTGGAGCGAGCTGGCATTATTTCGCCGCTTTCGATTTTTTGACAAGTCGTTCTAAGGCATTCTTTCCCGCGACCCTTTTCTTTTTTGCCGTCGGCGCCTGAGTGCGAGAACCGTAATGCAGGATCGGTTTCAGTGTCCAGTCTTCATCCGCAAATTCATCCTTATGTTTGAAGACGAGCCAATTATTTTTGTCCTCCTCACCGGGACGGCCTTTCATTTCCACCATGTGAAACTCTCCCTTCAGTTTTTTGCCATGAAAAATGATTGTGATTTTCCCCTCCCGTATTTGTTCGACGAGTGGATCGCCAATCTCCTCGTAAGTTCCCTTATCCCAGAT
>DASYAJ010000427.1:0-1712 GCA_036501405.1 Kapaibacterium sp. (SeqCode) | reverse complement strand
GCCCGCAAATGATCACGCGAACGGACGCGACCAGTCGCGAACGGACGCGACCGTTCCGACCCCGATATCACTGGACGAACAGCCGCGAACGGAAACCGCGAACACCACCGAACAGCCGCGTCCGTTCGCGAACGTTCCGCCGGCCGACGATCGATACGTCACCGCCCTTGAGCGCGAGAATGGATTTTTGCGAGACCAGATTCTAGTGAAAGATACGCAGATCAAAAGCCTCACCGACCACAGCCAACAGACCAACGTGCTGATGCAAAGCTTTCAGCGTTTGCTCGCACCGCTCCTCGGGAGCAGTGAATCAAAAGAGGAACCAAACTCTCATGAACCGCACGTTGTGAATTGATCCACTTTCCACATGCTATCGTCGAACACGATAGGGGAGGCGTTATACTACATGCATGGCAATGCAGGAGAACCACACTAAAAATGTTGAGGCGTCGTCGTGCCGCGTCTCCGAAAAATTCTATTTGGAAAACACGCTCCTACGTGTCTCCGGCGCGCTGTTTTGCCACGATGCAAAACGCGCAGGTATGCGCATCCAGACGATCGAAATAAATCGCGGCGATGAAGAAAAGCGAATCGTTATCGAACCGCATCCAAATCGTGGACAGCCAGGCCCTCTCGCGCACAAAATTTTTGTAGCGCTGATCAAGAAGCATTCCGACTATGGCCGACCCATTCCCGACGAGGTGTCGTTCACCAAGCGAGAAATCATGAACCTCGTCGGTCGCAGCAAATGGGGCGGGAGCGCCAGCTCCCAGCTCTCGAAGGCACTCGATGAAATAGCGACGACCTACATCCGCGCATTTTTCAAAAAGCCAAACGGCACTTTCGTCGAAGATCGGTTCAATATTTTTTCCCGCGTTCTCATCGAGAGAAGAAGCTCGCCACACGATCCGATCGAAGCCTGCACGGTTACTCTGGCGAGGCCGATTATTGACTCGCTTCGCGATAGGCATTTTACGTGTCTCAACCATACGATGATGATGCAGTTGGGTACGATCGGACAGGCACTCTACATGCGCTTTTTCTTTCACTTCGCAAATGTCTATGAAGAAATTGGCGAGAAGCGTATGCCGTTCTCAAAACGCTATGATGACATCTGCAACGAATGGTTGGGCGGTCTGAAGATCCTCGATCACAAGTCTAAAATCGTTAACGAGCAACTAGGCTCCCACCTCGCACAATTGATCAACGTCGGCTTCCTCTCCTCGTTCGCAATCGAGAAGGCAAAGCAGCAGCCCGGATTCGTCCTAACCGTCCGACCGGGCGCGACGTTTTTCGCCGACTATAATCGCTTCTATCGGAATCGTAACCAGGGCGAAATTCAGTGGAATTTTCATGCCGACCGACGCGGGATCGCAGAGCCGTTGAAAATCGCTTGCCTCTTCACGTCAAAGCGCCTCGGCATCGATGTGTCAGAGATAGCCGACGCGACATCGTCCGACGTCGAATCCGCGAGAAACCTTCTAGCGCAAATCCCATTCGAGGAAGCATCAAAGTTCCTCGACTACGCCATGGCGCGGGCTCAATCGACCAACTTCAACGTCCAGACCTTGGGTGGATTGAAGCAGTACATCGCGGGGTTACGTTGCGAGTCGCAAGAGCGTCAGCCGCGCCCGCATATTGAGCAACAACATTCAGCGCAAGCAGGCACAGGAAGCCCTAGAGGCCGCTTATACAAGCTTCCGCCGACAGCA
>DASYAJ010000426.1:0-4319 GCA_036501405.1 Kapaibacterium sp. (SeqCode) | reverse complement strand
TGATAAAAAACCCGGCTTACGCCGGGTTTTTTATTTGAACCCTCTTCTCGACTTTGTGAAAAGTTAGCGTCCTACGACCATGAACGTTAGCTCATGGAATCGGGTCTGTACATTATCGAGCTTGAAGTCGTCGTTTTTTCCAAAATCGTGGAACTGCAATCTACGCTCATGAATGCATCTATGAACATTAAAAGCATACATGCAGAAAGCTATTCAATGGGAAAGAAATGATGTAAAAACAAGAGAACTACGGCACAGAAGGAATCTCTCGGTGCGATAAGTCCTTTTCATTGCTCCCATTTACCGGATTTATCAAACTGAGTGGAGCGCAATCTTGTCAAACGCGGACTGAACCGCATTATCCTGTTGCCGATCGTGCTATCGGTCCTCTATGCCGCAGTGCTGGTGTGGCAGCTTTCGCGCATGGTCTCCTCGAACGATTGGATTCTGCATACGACGGCGGTGATGGAACTTTCAAGCGAGGCCGCGCGACATATTCAGTTCCAGGAAAGCGCACTCAGCCACTTCGATATCGTTCCGAACGACCGATTCTTAGAAGAGTTCCACACCGAAGAGCAGAATGTGGATAGCTGCTTTGAACGGCTCCACGCGCTGACAATCGATAATCCGCCGCAAACGGCGCGTCTCGATAGCCTGATGCAGACCTACTGGACGTGGCAATCCTCCGCCCGGCATTCGCTCTCGGAAGCAATTGCGGCGCGGAATCTCGATCCGAGTCACCAAACGGTCCATATCGATTCTGCTTTGCTTCAGCGCGCCGCGATTGCCACGAAGCTTCGGAAAGGGTTCCGAGATGTTATCGCAGCCGAGCAAGTCTTATACTCCACGCGTCTGGAAGAGTTCCGAAGTGGAACAACGCTCCTGGTGGCGATCATCGCACTGGCAAGCCTTGGGCTTGGGCTTGTCGTGGGACTGTATGCGCGCAGGCAATCGCAGCGGTTTATCGAAGGTTTTTCCCAGTTGGTACAGGAAACGAGCGACCGCCGGGATCTCCTCGCAACCACGCTGCTTTCCATCGACGATGCTGTCATCGTAACTGATGTGGCGGGAACGATCACGATGATGAACACCCGCGCGCTGGACCTTACCGGCTGGCGCTGGCCGGAAGCGCGGTCGCGCCGGCTCGAAGTGGTGCTGCACGTCGTCAAGGAAGAAGACCGTTTCGTGGCTGGGAACGCGATTGAAACAATCCTCAGCACCCACAAGCCGGTGCGCTCCACCCAGCGATTATTGCTCTTGTCTCGAACGGGCGTCGAATACCCCATCGAACAGACCGCCGCGCCCGTTTGCAATAGCGATCACGATGTCGTTTCAATTGTCATTGTGTTCCGCGACATTTCCGATCAGCGCGATAGCGAGCATGCCTCGGAGCTGCGCGAACGCGAGTTCCGCGCGTTAATCGAGAACGCGCCCGATGTCATTGTGCGCCACGATCGGGAACTTCGAATTACCTACGCAAACCCAGCAGTTACCCAGGTGCTGGGTCTTGAACCAAGGGCCATGCTCGGAAAGACCTTCGGCGATCTCGGAATTTTCGAAGAGACCTTCCCGGAATGGCAAGCTGCCGTCCGCAAAGTATTCGAATCCGGCAATGAGAATACGATTGAATTGGAATACCGCACCGTTCGGGGCCTTCGGACCTATCATGCCAGGATCGTTCCGGAAATCGGATACGGCGAAACGAAGGAAGAATTCCAATCGGTGATTTCCATCGCGCGAGACATCACCGAAATGAAAAACGTCGAGCGACGCCTTCGCGAAAGCGAACAGCGCTTCCGAGGCATCGTGGAAAACAATCCTGATGCATTTTTCCTGCTACGTCCCATCCGAGCAGAGAAGCAAAATCCGAAGTCGCCGGTTACCGATTTCGTCATCGACTACATGAATCAACAGGCGCGGGAACTCCTTACGATTGCCGCTCCAGATATGGAAGGCCGACGCCTTTCCGAAGCCCTTCCCGGAGACCGGCCGAAGCAATTCATCGAGCATTATGCTCGCATCCTCGAATCGGGAGTTTCCTCGAGTCAGGAGTACAAGATCGAAACGCCTTATGTAAAGCATGCCCAATGGGTTCGTTCCCAGTATATCCCGATGGAAAATCTCCTCGCGGTCCTGACCAGCGATATTACCGAACGTATGCAGACGACCATTGCATTAGAACGATCCGAAGAGCGTTACCGCAGGCTCGTCGAACATGCTTCCGAAGCGATTTTCAGCACCGATAACGAAGGCCGGTTTACCTACGCAAATCCCTACATTCGGGAGCTCGGCGGATACAACGAGGACGATATTACGCAATATCACTTTACCGACTTAGTCGTTCCCGAATATCGTGATCGCGTGAAAATGCACTTCCACCGCCAATTTCTTTCTCGTGCGCCCTTATCGCAGATCGAAGCGCCATTCCTTCGTCGCGCCGGCGGCCAGCAGTGGTTAGCCATCACCGCGTCACTCGACATCCACGCTGACGAAATCCGCGGCTTCGATTGCATCGCTACCGACATTACCGATCGCCGAAAAATGGAGCAGGAACTCCAGGAACTTCGCAGCGATGCCACGTAGATTTACTTTTTCAATTTGTCAATGAGTTCCACAATTTCCTTCTCGGTCTCTTTCTCATCGCCGGCCGTATAGCCGATGTGTTTTTTATAGACCGTCCCGTCCGGCATGAGGATCAAGCTATACGGTAACGATTCCATCGAAAAAATATCGCGAGCAATATCGCCATCCGGATCGAGCAGAACAGGGAAGTCGAGCCTTTGCGTCGTAACCCAGGCCCGGACCTTCGCCACCGACCGCACCTGATCCGTATTCACCGCCACCATGCTCACGCCTTCGGCCTTGAACTTATCCGAAAGCACCTTGAATGCCTTCATCTCCTGCTTGCATGGCTCGCACCAAAGCGCCCAGAAATTCACCAGCAACGGACCTTTCCCGAGAAAATCCTTGAAGCTGACCTCATCGCCTTTCACAGTCTTCACCGTAAATTTCAAATTATCGAGAATGTGAACCGTGCTGTCCTTCGCCGATAACGCAAACCCGGCGACCGGTAGCACAAGGAAAACCGAGAGAAAAATCGTTCGTAATGGCTTCATGCCTTGTTATGCTTCAATTGTTTGAGTTCAACTTTTCGCTTCACCGACCGCGCCACTCGCACCGTAAAATACGCAGCCCATGCTGTAATCCAGAGCGTCGGCAAAAAACCGCCGCGGTCAAAACCAATAAGCGTTACCGCTCCGCATAGACAGAGAAGCAGCTTCAGCGGGATCCGTTGTAACCGCGATCGAAAATGGTCTGGAATCATGACTCCATAATTACGAGAGACGTTCATAGATTCCCCGACGAGAAATTTTTCTCTTCACTCGAAAATTATTAGATTCCTCGTTCTGATTTTTCATTTTATTCTTTGCAAATTTCAAAATCGTGTGCGGGGGGAATCAAGTGTTCATGAACTATGGCGAAACCGGCTCAAATTTAGAACCTTGTCATTCATAATTCATAGTTCCCAAAGCCTAAAACCGCGTAGGAAATTTACATCTAATTCTCATTCCGTTCCGGCCATCTTCCGTTTCATCTGTGCCCCAGATGGGTGCCTATCACAGTACGTCCAAAGATACGAAAGAAAAAGAGCGATGTCAAGCATTTCGAAAATATTTTCAAAAAAAAATCGCGCACACATTCCCAGTGCCGTAGGCACGCCATATTTGTAGCCCCGTGCGTAAGCGCGGGGAGCGGATTTTTTAAGAGCCAGAGTCCCGAAGGGACGACAGATTTTTTCTCCCCTCCCGCTTGCGGGAGGGGCCGGGGAAGGGTGTGTGGTTATCGACAAAGGTGTTTACAAAGACACACCCCTCCCAAACCCTCCCCCCGGCGGGAGGACTTTACAATAATCCGCCCCTTCAGGGCATGAAAAAAAATAAATGGTTCCGTTTACCCAGGCACGAAATATTTGGCCCCGGGTGTAGCGAAGCGGAACCCGGGGTTCGGGATTTTTTAAGAGCCAGAGGCCCGGAGAGACAAAGGAAAAAAGTGCCGGAGGCACGCCATATTCGTAGCCCCGTGCTTAAGCGCGGGGTAGCGGATTTTTTAAGAGCCAGAGTCCCGGAGGGACGACATTAGGTACCTCGTTTTTTCTTCTGTTCAAGTACCTTTAGCCATTCTGGAGTATGTTCAAGAAAGGACATTAAGGTATTAGCATCGCCGAATGGCTTGACAGCAATGTCATACCATTGTTGATCGAATCCTTTCTGATCGAAGTTCCCAAAAAATAGGCCGATCGAATGCATGAACATCCCGAC